>CADDZK010000118.1 GCA_902812425.1 Actinomycetota bacterium | reverse complement strand
GCGGTTCTGCCTGGCAAGTAGCGTCCTCGGGGAGAGGCGCCCGGCTTAGTAGCCGCGAAGCCTTATGAAAATGATGTTAGGAGATCCGTTGCCCATGTACATAAAATACCATAGACATGCGCCGTTCTGAAGGATGGCCGGAGCACGCTCATGGAGCCTCTACGTGGTAGCGGGACGGCCTTCGTGAGTAGATAATGGAGTCATGACGGATCGCGCGAAGCTCGTCGGGTTAAACCACGTCGCCATCGAGGTCGGGGACATCGAGGAGGCGCTGGAGTTCTACGGACGCCTCTTCGAGATAGAGTTGCGGGGGCGCGGACCCAGGATGGCGTTCATCGACGCCGGAGACCAGTTCCTGGCGCTCGCGGAAGGCGAGAACAGTGCGCCCGACGAACGCAGGCACATCGGGATGGTCGTCGATGACAGGAGGATCGTGCGTCGGGCCCTGAGAGAGATGGGGGTGGAGATCCTACCCGGCAGGGGCCTTGACTTCCTCGACCCGTGGGGCAACCACTGGCAGGTCGTTGACTACTCGGAGATCCAGTTCACCAAAGCGCCCGAGATCCTCAGGGGCATGGGCCTCGAAGGACTGAAGAAGTCGGAGGACGCGCTCGAAGAACTGCGCAATAAAGGCCTCGCTCCGGAATAGCTCCCGGGCGCCTGAGCCTTTCATCGAGGATCATTAGAACAAAGGTCGAAACCTGACGGAGCGGACTGCGAGAGCAGGCTGCCTCAGAGAGGAGTCTTCCGTGTTCGACATGACCACCGAGGCGGGGAGGCGGGCCGAGCGGCGGTTAAGGGAGGAGGTCGCGTGGTTGACCACCGTGCGCGCGGACGGCCAGCCGCAATCGGTGCCGGTGTGGTTTCTGTGGGACGAAAACGCCTTCCTGATCTACTCCCAGCCGAACCGCCAGAAGCTGAGGAACGTGGCCCTCAACCCGCAAGTCGGCATTAACCTGAACTCCAACGAGCACGGGGGCGACGTCGTACGCCTTGAGGGCGCAGCGAAGATAGTCGAGGACGCCCCGCCGGCCAGCGAGGTCGCACCCTACGTCGAGAAGTACCGCGAGAGCATAACCCGCATCGGCTTTGACGTGGAAGGCTTCGCGCGGGCGTACTCTACGGCGGTGCGGGTAGAGCCGGAACGCTGGCAGATCTGGTAGGGCCTACGACCACTGCGTCTGGGGACGCACCTGGGCCTCGCCGTCAACCTCAAGGTCCACCTTCTCGTTGAAGAAGCAGAGGTGGTCCTGGATCTTCTGGACCGCGGCGATGGGCTCGGGGTAGTACCAGATGAGGTCTTCGACCTTCTCCCCGCCCGCCTCGACCGAGTAGTACGACGCGACGCCCTTGTACGGGCACTGGGTCTGCTTATCGCTTTCTAGGAGCACCTCCTCGCGCACGTCCTCGCGCGGGATGTAGTAGCGCGGCGGCAGCCCTGTTTCGAAGAGGATTTTGGGCCGCTCACTCTCCGACACGACCTCACCATTGACGCTTACCTTGACGTGCCTGGAGCTCTCCAGCACGTCCACCCGATGGTAGGGGTCGCGAGGGTGTACGAAGACCTCCTCGTCCTCCTCGTACCAGTGGTCCATCGCGTTCCAGTAGAAGGCGACATACCCGGCGAGGGGCGGGGCGGACTCTATCGGCTCCGGATATCCCCACGCGGCGTTCTCGGCGACCCTCTCGCCGGCGTGCACGGACCAGTAAGAGGCGTCGCCCTTGAAGGGGCAGTACGTCGTGTGGTCCGTGGCCTCCAGAAGGTCCATCCGTACGTCTTCCTCGGGGAAGTAGTAGACGGGCAGGAGCCCCTTCTCGTGCAGGAGCTTCACGTGCCTGCTGTCCGCGACGGTCTCGCCGCCGAACGTCACCCGCACCCGTCGTGGGGAGTCTTCGAAGTACAGTACATGGTCCCTGGGCGCCCGCACCTCGAAGTTGAACGCCTTCTCGCCCTGATCACCGAACGGACCCGTCCCGATGGTTAGCGTCATCTTGCGCGCCCTCCTCTCGCAGGTCATCCAGCCCTAATATTACACCCGCTGCTCCGGAGAACGTCGCTGTGCCGCAGGTACCGGGAGCGTATACTGGCCCGTGCGGAAGCCCGATGCGTCTTCACAAGAGTGTCCCATCGAGAGAGGACAGGGCGCGCCCCTGCAAGGGGTTCGAAGAGACGTATCCGGGAAAGGGAAGAGATGCTTCGAGAGACGGGCACAGCCGGGGTCAACGGCGCGCAGATTTACTACGAGGTCGCGGGCGAAGGGGAGCCGCTCGTACTGGTGCACGCGGGGATCGCGGACAGCAGGATGTGGGAGGCCCAGCTCGCCGCCTTCGCCAGTCACTACAGGGTTATCCGCCACGACATGCGTGGCTTCGGGAGGACGGCTATGGTGGAGGGGCCGTACTCCCACCACGAGGACCTGCATGGCCTGCTCGACTCCCTCGATGTCGGGCAGGCGCATCTCGTCGGCTGCTCGATGGGTGGAGGGGCCGTGCTCGACTTCGCGCTCGAGTACCCTGAGAGGACGGGGAACCTCGTCCTCGTGGGTTCGGCCGTTGGCGGGTTCAGGCCCGACTTCGAGCCCCCGAGGCAGTGGGATGAGCTCGTCGACGCCGACGAGGCGGGGGACCTGGAGCGAGTCTCCGAGCTGGAGGTCCAGATCTGGATCGACGGTCCCGAACGGTCTCCACATGAGGTAGACCCATCTATCAGGGACCTGGTCAGGGAGATGAACCTGATCGCCCTGAAGAACGAAGCCCTGGAGCTAGGCGAGGAGTGGGAACCCGAGCCGCCTGCGGCGGACAGGCTACCCGACGTCCAGTGCCCGACGCTGCTGATAGTCGGAGACGAGGACCAGCCGAGGGTCTTCGCGGCGGCGGACCTGCTCGAGAGGGAGCTGCCGAACGCGCGCAAAGTCGTTATCTCCGGTGCGGCCCACCTGCCCAACATGGAGCGTCCCGAGGAGTTCAACAGGATCGTGCTGGATTTTCTGGAAGACTTCCGGTAACGGAGCGACGCTGCTTACGGCTAGACGATCCTGACCCGCACCGGCGCCTCGCCCTGACCCGTCAGCCCGATCCGCTGCGCCGCGGCAAGTGAGAGGTCGAGTTGGCGACCGGCCACGTAGGGACCCCTGTCCGTGACGGTTACCCGCACGGAGTCGCCCCCGTAGCTGACCTCCAGCTTCGTCCCGAAAGGCAGGCTCTTGTGGGCCGCCGTGTAGGCGTCCGCGTCGAAGGGTTGCCCGTTCGCCATCGGCTGCCCTTCCAGCTCGCGCCCGTAGTAGGAAGCCACCATCGTCCATGCAGGGTTTCTCTCTACGTGAGCGGTGTCTTTCTCCTCGTGAGGTATGCTGCCAAGGTCGGAGTGATGGACGCCGACGACGTTATTTACGGCATCGTCGCCATTGCCCAGCCCGTCCAAGGGCCCTGCGAGCAAGTGGCCTCCAGCGAGCATCGCTATGAGCGCTATCTTCGAGATCGATAATGCCAAAGCCCCTCCAGCACGTTGTGATCCACTTCCGGCAATCTCTTTCTCAGCGTAAGCGGGAGAATGTAACACGTTGTTGCGAATTCACTGTGTCCTAACTCACACGCCTGGTACGGAACTTTCGGGTGGCGGGCGCGTAGTATGTGGGCGTGTCCGGGAAGAGGAGGTGGCGTATGGCCGGTGAAGATGGGTACTTCGAGATGGACCTCAACCTGCACCCGAACGAGGCGTCGGGGCTCTTGACGATCGGGGACGAAGCGTTGCTCGGTGAGCACGGCTGGGACCTCGGGTTCTGGGCGGTACTGGATGAAGGGGAGATCGAAGACTGCATCGCCGCCATCGGGCACCGCAGCGGCTCGCCCGAGAGCGAGGGCTGGCAGATAGAACGTCTGCGCGCCGACGTGAGCGGCGACGCTGGCGAGACCGAGGACGCCGAGGCGATCACCCGCGACGAGAGCACGGGCTACGTATACATCCTCGGCTCCCACTTCGGCGGCAAGGCCGGTCCCCTCCAGCCTAAACGCGGCTTCGTCGCCCGCTTCCGCGAGTCCGACGTCGGAAGCGTCACGGAAGACCCCGCGATGGAGCTCGACGTCTCGCGCAGGAGCTTCGCGATTCACCGCCTCGTCAACGATGCCCTCAAAGAGAGCGGTCTCGACTTGATCTCCCTCGGCGACAAGTCGCACGAGGCACTGATCGCGGCTACCATCGAGGAGGGAGAAGGGAGAGAATGGTCCGGCCTCGTGCGCGAGGACGACTACCCGATCAACGTGGAAGGCGCGGCCTTCCGGAATGACGGAACCCTCCTCCTCGGCCTCCGCTTCCCGACCACGGCGGAAGGACGCCCCATCCTGGTGGAGCTCGCAGGCATAGACCGCCTCTTCGACGGGGACGACTCACTCCCCGAAGTCCGTGGCTTCTGGACCGCCGACGCCGTCGGCAGGGGCGGCGAGATCGCCGGCGTCCGCGACCTCGCCCTGCTACAAACCGAAGCCGGAGAGGAGCTACACCTCGTAACGGGCAACGTCGACAGCCGCGACAAGGAGAGCGTCCTGATCCAGGACTACCCAGGCGGCAGAGAGACCGTGGCCACCCACTTCCGCTGCGTCCTCCCGGAAGGCACCCACTCAGGCAACCTCGAAGCCGATTTCGTCCGCGAGTTCCCGAGACTCCCACGGGTCGAAGGTATCGCCATCACCGCAGAAGGCCGCGTCTTCTACGTCACGGACGAGGACGAGGGCGTGCATTTGCGGCTCACGCGCCTGCTCGCGGGCTGAAGTTTCGATCGGTTATCTCATAACCGTGTGCTAGCCGGGGGCGCGCCATTCGACTCCGAGCTTGCGGAAGTCTCTGTCGAAAGAAGCGACGCCTCCGCCGCGGGAGCGGGCCGTCGCAGCGAGCAGCGCGTCGGCGAAGTCCACGTTACCCTCAGCCATTGCTTCCAGCGCTCCGATAACGTTCCTTGCTTCCTCGACCCGCAGGACAGGCTGCTCGAGTAGGGGGATGAGGACTCCGGAGATCTCAACCTTCGAGTAACCGTAGTAGGATTCGAGTACCCAGACCGTCTCTGCGACGACCACGGGATGCACGGGAAGGAAGGCCTCGCCTCGCTGCGCCTCATCCAGGAGCCCGGCCGCGCGCTCGGTGAGATCCGGCGGAGCCCCGGTCAGGAAGCGCAAGAGCACGTTCGCGTCCAGCCACCGGGAAGAAGCCTCAGGGCTCAGGACTCGCCGAGCGATTCTCTGACCGCGTGGTCCCGCGCCGCTCTCCGCTCTGCCTCTTTCCCCATGTACTCCCTGTTGGCCGGCAAACTTCCTCTGAACTCTTCGAGGGTCCTGCCTTTCTCAACCCTGAGGCGCACCGAATCGCCCTCGAACTCGAATACCACGCGATCCCCGCTCTTCAAATCCAGACGTTCTCGTACGTCTTTCGGAACGGTGATCTGGCCCTTACTCGTCAGAGGCGCCCTTGACAAAAACAATCTCCCTACTTTGTAGACCGACGTTACAGCATCCAGAATAGTTTGGATGCAGGGCTACGCGTCTACTTTCAGGCCTGGATTGGGGCGTGTTCGAGGTAGGGGACGGTCATAGGTCCTTCTGGGAGGACGGCTACGGGGGCGTCTGCACCGATGCGCTCCAGTTCTTCCGAGATGCGGGCTGTGATGTCCGTGATGGGCTCGAGGTGGACGCTGCGGACGGCTTGGGCGTCGATCTCGCTGTAGAGGGCGACCCTGGCTCTCTGCAGGATCTGGGCGAAGAGCTGGACCTGCCACTGGTCGAAGGTCGAGAAGCCTGGCGAGTTTATGGCTTCGAGCATAGCCTCGGGGGAGGGGTATTCGAGGAGCATCTTGCGGAAGTTGCCGTGCTCGGGAAAGCCGTCGTTGCAGCGGGCGGCGCAGATTATGAGGCCGCCTTCTGCGACGATCTGGTATGCGGCGGACATCCCCTTCACCGCCTGGTAGAGGTTCTGGTCGAGGGGGTAGCCGCCGTTGGTCGTGACGACGATCGGGAACTCGCGCTCGCAGGCTACCATCGTGGTCGCCTTGTTCGCCTCGCAGCCCCTTTCGTGGGCGGCGAGGACGTCGCCGCAGTAGAAGCCTGTGATCCCGTGCGAGCGGTTCAGGGTTACGTTTATGCAGAAGTCGACGGGCAGGAGGGAGCCGTTGTACCGGATCTGGTCCTGCGTCGGGTTCTCTTCGATGACGCCCCACGTGCTGCGCGCGTGGCCGATAACCGAGGCCCTGTGGTAGTCCATGATCGAGTCGACGTCGGCCACAGCGGGGAAGATCCCCTTGTACCCGCCCGAGAACCCGGCCATGAAGTGCGGCTCTATAAAGCCCATGACGATGCGCCTGTCGGCCTCGACGTACTCGCGGTTCATGTACAGATTTCGCCCCGTGTACGACTCGCCGACGAACTCCATCGTCGCAGCGTCGTGGGCGTCGTGGTTGACGATGCGGTAGTTCGCGAATACCTCGGGCCCGACCATCGCGGCCAGCTCCTCGTCCGTGTTGGCCCTGTGGGAGCCGGTCCCATTGATGATCGTGACGTTCTCGGGCGGCACGTGCGAGAGTTCCTCGAAGAGCCAGGGCAGGAGGCGTTCGCGGGGAAGGGCGCGGGTGATGTCGGGGATCACAACGGCCACCCGCTCTTCGGAGGAGATCAGATCCCGCAGCGGTGCCGAGCCGATGGGGTTCCTGACGGCCTCCCTGAAAGCCGCAGCCTCGTCGGGCAGACCCTCCTCCGGCTTTGGCACGAGCACGGTGACGTCGGAGGATGGGACCTCCACTCTCAGATCGCCCTTGCCGTACTGTAGTTGCGTCTCCACCTCAGAAACCTCCCTACCAATCAAGCTGTCCCCGAACCACTTCAGCTCATTCTACCCGTGGACGAGGGATTGTAGACGCTGCCTACAATGCGGCCGCGTCTTTCAGGATCTCGTCCGCGTGGGTCTCTGGAGAGACCTCGGGGTAGACCCTGGAGATCCTGGCTTCGGGGTCGAGCAGGAAAGTGACGCGGTTCGCCGTCTTCCCGTTCTCGCGTAGGACCCCTAGCGCCTCCGAGGCGCGGCCTTCCTCGTCGGTGAGGAGCGGGAAGTTGAGGTTGTACTTCTCGCGGAACTCGCGGTGAGATTCCGGGGAGTCGAGGGAGACGCCGTAGACTTGTATCTCGGCTCGCGCGTAGTCGTCCATGCGGTCGCGGAAGGCGCAGGCTTCCTTCGTGCAGCCGGGGGTGCCGTCCTTGGGATAGAAGTACAGGACGGTCTTCCGGCCTGTGAGGTCCTGTGTACCGAGATGCTCCCCGCTCTCTGTCGTGAGATCCAGGTCGGGCAGCGCCTGGCCCTGCTGCGGCAGGTTCGCCATCGGGGTTCCTCCTTTTTAGGGATGTCCGTCCGCAAGTCTACGACGTTTACCCGCACGGTGTAGGGTGATATTTCACGGGGCGTACGATCATCCTGAGGGGGTACGCTGCGGCGTTGGATCTGGGATAGTGAGAGCAGGCATAGCCCTGCCGTGAGAGGAGAACTCTTGTTGAGGAAGTCGCTCGTTCTGGCGCTGGTACTCGCCTTGACGATCGCGCTGGTCCTCGCTTGCGGCCCTCAAAACAAAGGCAAAGCGTCACAGGAGCGCAACCAGGGCGCAGGAGGGCCGGGCGGCGCACGGTCCGGTGGAGGAGTTGAGAGGACCGAACCTACGCCGCTAGAGAGCGTGCAGGTCGCGTACAAGACTACCGCCTCCGAGCAGACCGCGAAGGTCACCTTCGAGACGACCACGACGGGGATCCCCGCCGATCTCGAAAAATCTGGAGAGTTCCGTATGAGCGGTCAGGGCGTGGTGGACTTCGAGAACGGTGCCTCGCGCATGACGGCGCGGTCGCCCTCGCTCGGAAGCTTCGAGATACGGCAGGTCGGCGGTATCGCCTACTACAGGCTGCCCGCGGAGCTAAGGGGGCAGGTACAGGGAGGGGAGCCCTGGGTCGAGATCGACCTGGACGAGATGTACCGCGAACGCTAGGGCGTGAACCCCTCCGAGATGCAGGGCGCCCAGGCCGCTCCCACCCGCCAGCTCGTGTACTTGAGGGGCGTCGCTGGGTCGGTGGACAAGCTGGGCACAGGGAAGGTGCGCGGTAAGCAGACGACGCACTACAGGGCCGTCGTGGATCTGAATAAAGCCGCCGCGAAGGGAGGCCCGAAGACGCAGCGGGCCTGCGGCGAGATCGAGCGTCAGCTCGGCACGAGCGAGCTGCCCGTCGAGGTGTGGTTGGACGGGCAGGGCCGCGTCCGCCGCTTTCTTATGAGCGTGACGACCCCGGTCTCGGACACCTCTTCGACCGGCACAGACCACCACAAAGCCAGGGCAAAGACCACCATCGTCGAAGAGTTCTACGGCTTCGGGACGCCGGTCGAGGTCAACCCGCCGCCCTCCGACCAGACAGCCGACTTATCGGAGCTGACCACCCAGCGCCAAGCGCGATAACCGAGGGTGATCTCGACGGTCCGGGTGCCGCTACGCGACCAGCGGGAAGATCTTGGGCGTGTCCTTGCTCGTTCAGCGCCGTGCTCCCTTGCGGGGGATCACCTCTTGTAGCTTCGTCGCTAACCTGTGGACGAGGGCTGCCGATCTTCGGCGTAGTACCTGTCCAGGAGGGGGGCGGTTATGCTCTCGACTATCTCTACCTGTTCTGGGGTCAGGTCTTCGGCCCATCCGCCGGGGCTGCCCTTGCGGTAGAACTTGCCCGAGCCCTTCTTCCTATCGGGGATGTTCTCCCAGGCGTGCTTCTCCACGGCCCTGGAGAGATCCCTCTCTTCGACGGGGATCTTGAGGCTCTCGTAGATGCGGCGCATGGTTCCCGTAGGGTCCGCTCTCAGGTCCTCGTAGCGGACGAGGACCTTCGGCCCCTCGTGGGTGCCGTAGGCCTGCTGGGCGAGGTCTATGAGCTGCACGTATCTTCTGGCCTGGCTCTTCACGAAGGCATTGGGTCTCCTGTCGGCCGAGGTGTTCTTCTTCTCCTGGCCGCGCCTCTTCTGGGCCTCTTCGGCCCAGCTTCCCTCTCTGGCGGCGTCCATCTTCGAGGAGATCACATCGCGCGGGTCCCTGACCAGCAGGATCATACGGCTCTCGGGGAGGGCCTGCGTGAGCAGGGGCGCACCGAGGGTGCCGTGTGGCTCTTTGACGACCAGGTATCCCCTTTCGATGAGCTCGGGGAACCTCGCGCTGGCCGAGTCGAGGACGAAGTTGCGTACAGGGTTCAGCCAGAGCGACTTGTCGCCGCCGAGGACGAAGTGCTCGTCCTCGCGCCTGGCTCTCGCGCGTTCGTAGTAGAGGTGGCCGAAGAGGTAGCCGACCATCGGCTCGTGCCACCAGGCGTGGTCCTTGGGGTCGGCCATCATGGCCCCGAGCCAGGTGCTCCCGGTCCTCGCCGAGCCGAAGATCCAGACTATGTTCTCGGGGTTTATCCTGTCCCCATTCTCGGGCCGCCCGCGCTTCCTCTTGAGGTTGTGCACCCCGCGGGAGATGCGGCGCCGGGTCCTGGAGAGCCTCCCCTTGACGTTGCGGGCGAGATCCAAAGCACTGCTACTCATGATAGTCGGCATTCAAACCTTTCTGCAGAATCTCTCTAAGGTTAGGGAAACCGCTCCCTCCTGTAAAGCGGGCCTTATGAAGTGTGGCGGCCCACGATCTCGAGCGCGTCGAGGTCAGGGTCGAGCTGGCGGGTGATGCCGTCGAGCAACCCGATGGCGCGCCCGACGAGCAACAGTTTCGGTGGGACATCCCTGACGCTCGCGCCGAGCCTGAGACCGAAGTCCCCGAGGTCGGTGCCAGACTCCTCCTTCTCTCCGCCGAGCAGCACCCCGACGAGCCCGAGCAGGGTGTCGAGGTCGGTGTCCTCGTCTACGGGCAGACCGGCCTCGCCGAGGGAAGCGGCGACTCCTTCCAGGTCGCCGCTTCCGAGCGCACCGACGAGCCGGCCGAGCGCGGCCACGAAGGAGGGCTCCAGGCCCAAGGTGAGGCCGTGGTCGAGCAGGACGAGGCGCGGACCGGGCTGGACGAGGAGGTTGCCGGGGTGCGGGTCGGCGTGCAGGACGCCGTGCTCGAAGAGTTGCTCGGCGTACACGTCGTTGAGCAACCTGGCGACCTCAGAGGGGTCTATGCCAGCCCGCTTCATGCCCTCTGCGTCCGTGACTTTCACGCCACCTACGTACTCCATGACGAGCATGCGCTTTTTGGTCAGGTCCCCGACTACCTCGGGGACTATCACGTCGTCCCTGCCTGAGAGGACGCCGCGCAGGTCGGAGATCGCTTCTGCCTCACGCACGAAGTCGAGCTCGAGGGGCAGGGTCCACCTGAGGTAGTCCGCGATCGGCTGCAGCCTGACCCCTGGCTCAAGGCGTGCTACAGCATCGAAGATGGCCTCGAGCGCGTCGAGATCTGCCTCGATGAGACCCGAGATGCCGGGGTACTGGACCTTGACGGCGACCTCCCTGCCGTCGCGCAGCCGCGCGCGGTGCACCTGCGCGATAGAGGCCGCGGCCACGGGCTCCCTCTCGAAAGCGGAGAAGACTTCCTCGGGTGGACGGCCCAGCTCACCGGCGACGACCCCCTTGATGGCCATGTACGGCTGCGGCGGGACGCGGTCCTGCAGCGAGGAGAGCGTCGCGGTGTAGGCAGAGGGTAGCAGGTCCGGCCTCGTCGAGGCGAACTGTCCGGCCTTGATGAGCACCCCTTCGAGCGTCTGGGCAGCGTCGAGGGCGCGCGTAGCCCCGCGGCGGTGCTGGATCTCCCAGTCCTCATCCGCCACGAGGCCGGGGAACCAGCGTGCCCGCTCGCGCAACGCGGCGTAGCCGAGATACAGGTCCGCCGCTACCGTCCCGAGCACGAGCGCCCGCGGAGAGTACGTTGCGGGAAAGGTGCCCGCCGGGAGGCCGCGGCCCGCACGCTCT
>CADDZK010000117.1 GCA_902812425.1 Actinomycetota bacterium | reverse complement strand
CGGTCATAGGGTTGGATGTGTGGGAGCACGCATATTATCTGAAGTACCAGAACAGGCGTCCTGAGTACATAAGTGCTTGGTGGAATGTGGTCAACTGGGACGAGGCTGAGAGGCGTTATCAGGCCGCGAAGAGCGCCTAGAGCCTGGCAAGGTTTCGAAAGACATGGAGCGCGGAGCCTCTGGGAGTCTATCTCTCGGAGGCTTCTTCTTTCGCCTGGTCGGGCGTCCTGCCATCGTAACCGGGACTCCTTCACGGACTCGGCAAAGCCGGTAGACTGAGGCGGTAGCGGGGTGTGAGAGTGGAAGGATCTTGTTAATGCGTCTTGTGGTTGTGGGCGGCGTGGCTGCTGGGACTAAGGCTGCGTCGAGAGCGCGCAGGCTGGACCCGGAGATGGAGATCACGATCTACCAGGAGGAACCTGAGCCCTCCATAAGTGAGTGCGGCCTGCCCTACCTCCTCTCCGGCGTAGTCGGGAAGCGCGAAAACCTCGTGGCGCGCACGCCCGAGAAGTTCGCGAAGAACGATATCGAGGTACTTGTCCGCCACAGGGTCGAGAAGATAGACACCTCAGGCAAGAAGGTCTCGGTGCTGGATCTTAAGACGGGCGAAGCTTTCGAAGACACATATGACCGTCTCGTCATCGCGACGGGCGCGCGGGCCGTCCTCCCCCCCATTCCTGGCGCGCAGCTCGAAGGCGTCTTCAAGCTCCGCTTCCTGACGGACTCCGATGAGATCGGCAGATACATCAAGGAGCACTCGCCGAAGAAGGCGACCATCGTCGGTGGCGGATACATAGGGCTCGAGGTCGCCGAGAACCTGTGCCGTCTGGGGATGGAGGTCTCCCTGATCGAAGGCGAGGACAGGGTCGCCCTCGCCTACGGCCGCGAGGTCTCAGATAGGGTCGAGGCCGAGCTCGCATCGCACGGCGTCGGGGTCTACACAGGCGAGAGGGTCGAGGAGTTCACCGGCGAAGGTCGTGTCAGGAGCGTGAAGTTCGGGTCGGCGGAGCTGGAGACGGACCTGGTAATCGTCGGCGTCGGTATAAGGCCGAACGTCGAGCTGGCCGCCGAAGCAGGCCTCGAGATCGGGACCACGGGAACCATCAGGATAGACAGGCACATGAAGACGAGCACCCCCGACGTCTGGGCCGCCGGGGACTGCGTGGAGACTACGAACCTCGTGAGCGGCAGACCGGCCTGGGTCCCCCTCGGCGACACGGCGAACCAGATGGGCCGCGTCGCTGGCACCAACGCGGCCACGGGGGAGGACACCCTGGAGTTCCCTGGCGTCCTCGGCACGGGCATCTTCAAGGTCTTCGACCTCGCCGTGGGCAAGACGGGCCTCTCGGAGAGGGAGGCCGCAGAGGCTGGCTTCGAGGTGGTGAGCGCTGGACTGGATGCCTACGACCGCGCTGCCTACTACCCAGGTGCGAGCAAGGTTTTCCTCAAACTCATAGCCGACCGCGCCACGGGCCGGCTGCTCGGCGCGGAGTCAGCAGGCAGGGGTGCGGCCAAGCTCACCGACATCTGCGCCACGGCCCTCTGGGGCGGGCTCTCCTACCCCGACCTCGTCAACATAGACCTCGCCTACTCCCCACCCTACGGCCCCGCCTTAAGCCCCGTCATCCAGGCGGCCACCATCCTCTCCGGCAAGTTCGAGCGCGCGAAGGAAGGCGTCAGGGCCTCAGAATAGCAGCCCTTCAACACGCTACGCCCTCCGGGTTCCGGTCACCAGCGGGCCACGCTGGCATCCTGGCTGCGTAGCCGGTGAGCAGCGAGATCATGATGCTCACCTGGGCGTCGGTCGTGTGCTTGCGGATCTCGGGGACGTTCCACCAGCAGCCCGGCGATCAGAATCTCGGCCTGGCCCATGCCCCAAGTGCCCGGTTCGCCGAGCCTGTCGGTCTCGTGTCTCATCGGTGGTCAGGTCGCCGGGGCGGCGGCGTACTCCCCGTCGGTGACGTGCTCACCCCATCTGACCGGGCTGCCCTCATCGTCGGCTTGTTGCATCGCTATGTGGGTCATGAAGCGCTTGGGGGCGGCGCCGCGCCAGTGGTCCTCACCCGGCTCGAAGAACACGCGGTCACCAGGGCGGATCACCTCGATCTCTCCGCCGCGGCGCTGGCAGAGGCCGATGCCCTCTGTGACGTAGATGGTCTGGCCGAATGGGTGGGTGTGCCAGGCGGTTCTGGCGCCGGGCGTGAAGTGGACGCTTGCGGCCCCGAGGCGGGAGGGCCCCGACGGCGTGGCCACGGTGTCTATGTAGACGGTGCCGGTGAACCACTCGCTGGGACCGGGAGTGGTATCGATGTTGTTCCTGGTGATCTGCACGTTATCCTCCTTGGTTGTAAGGGATGGGCGGCCCGCCGGTTCGGGTCGATCAGCGGGTCCCCGCCCGCACCAGTACATCCGCTTGCCGCTCAGCGACCGGTCATTCGTTCCAGCTCTTCGGGATACCTGGCCCCCTGCACGGTGATCTCTGATGCGGCGTTCTCTATCTCCCTGAGGTCGTCCGGTGTGAGTTCGACCGCCGCCGCTCCGATGTTCTCGTCCAGGCGTTCCGGCCTCCGGGTGCCTGGGATCGGGGCGATCCACGGCTTCTGGGCGAGCAACCACGCGAGTGCGATCTGGGCGGGTGTCGCGTTCTTCCGCTGTGCGATGCTGCCGAGCAGATCGACCAGGGCCTGGTTCGCCTTTCTGGCCTCCGGCGTGAAGCGGGGGATGGTGTTCCGGATGTCGTTGCTGGCGAACGCGGCGTTCTCGTCGATCTTGCCCGTGAGGAAGCCCTTGCCCAGCGGGCTGTACGGAACGAAGCCGATACCGAGCTCCTCTAGCGCCGGCAACACCTCCTCCTCCTCGGGGCGACGCCACCACAGCGAATACTCGCTCTGGACGGCCGTGACCGGCTGGACCGCGTGCGCGCGGCGGATCGTCTGCGCCGCTGCTTCGGACATGCCGAAGTGCCTGACCTTGCCTTCCCAGATCCGGTCTTTCACCGCCCCCGCGACCTCTTCTATCGGCACGTCGGGGTCGACGCGGTGCTGGTAGTAGAGGTCGATGGTCTCGACCCCGAGTCGCCTGAGCGAGCCTTCGGCGGCTTCCTTAATGTGTTCCGGCCGGCTGTTCACGCCCCGGTTATCCCCGTCGGGCCCCAGATCGAAGCCGAACTTGGTGGCGATTACGACCCGGTCCCTAACGGGGGCCAACGCTTCGCCCACCAGCTCCTCGTTCGCGAACGGACCGTAGACCTCGGCGGTGTCGAAGAAGGTGATGCCGCGTTCGACGGCCGTCCGGATCAGGGAGATCATCTCTTGCCTGTCCCCTGGGTTGGGGCCATAGCTTTGGCTCATGCCCATGCAGCCGAGCCCGATGGCCGAGACCTCCAGGTTACCGTTTCCAAGTACGCGCTTCTGCATAGTTTCTCCTTTCAGGAGCGCGGCACGAGCTTGAGCGTCGTTGTCCGCGCTTTTGGGCGGACTATCGGCTTGACGTAGCCCGAGTACCGAGCGTACTTCTCACGGTAGGCGGGGTCCGCAGGCTCCCGTCGCGCCGACGCGGCGCGATCCGCAGCTCTTCGGCCTCCCCGATCTTCTCGAGCTCGTCGCTCGTCCATTCGCTCACCTTCAGACCTCCACCATGACCTTGAAGGGCTCGCGGCTGCGGGTCGTCGGGAGCGAGAGACGACGACGGGCCGCGGAAGGTGCCGATCGAGTCGGCGCCGGTGACGAACCAGACTTCCTTGTCAGTCGTGTATTCCATGTCCTCCGTTCCTTGTCCCCCTATTCCTTCTCAGCGCCACCGCTTGACCCTCGTTCGTCTACAACGGCTCTGCGTTCTACCAGGCGTAGGCCTGGGGGGCCTCTCCGCCGGGCCCGGGCCAGATCTCGTCGAGCCGCCGGAGAGTCTCGTCCGAGAGGGATATCTCCAGGGCCCGCAGGCTCCCGGTCAGTTGCTTCACGGTGCGCGGCCACAGCCACCGCATCGCAAGGACCCTGGAGCGGCTCCGTCAGGACTTCGACCAGCCGCTCCGGATTGAAGAGAACGCGCGCGAGCTCGGGATGAGTGTCTCGGGATTCCACCACCACTTCAGGGCCGTCACCGCGATGAGCCCCCTGCAGTTCCAGAAGCGGATGCGCCTCCAGGAGGCCCGCCGTCTGATGCTTGGTGAGGATCTCGACGCCGCGAGTGCCGGCTACCGCGTGGGCTACTCTGACGCCTCGCACTTCACCCGCGAGTACAAGAGGCACTTCGGCGAGCCGCCGGCGCGCGACGTGGAACGGCTGCGGGAAGCCGCCATGGAAAGCGCCAGCCTATGAGCCGCAAGCGTCCGCTTCACCCCGGCGCCCAAACCGCTTCATGACCCACATAGCGATGGTGGAGGTCGGCGAAGAAGGTAACGCCGCAGCCTGGGGAGAGCACGTCAGCGACGAGGAGTACGGCGCCGCGCCACCCATCGACCGCTGACGGAGCCCCGCTTTCAGAACCTCTCGACTACGGTCCTTGCGAGCATGTGCAGCGGCAGGTAGTCGGGGCCGCCGGCCTTGGAGTCGGTGCCGCTCATGCCGAAGCCGCCGAAGGGCTGGACGCCGACGAGGGCGCCTGTGATGCCGCGGTTGAAGTAGACGTTGCCCGCCTTGAACTCCTGGCGGGCGCGCTCCAGGTGGTCGCGGTTCTTCGAGTAGACGCCGCCCGTAAGGCCATACGGGCTGTCGTTGGCGACGCGCAGAGCCTCGTCGAAGTCGCGGGCCTTTATAACGGAGAGGACGGGGCCGAAGATCTCCTCCTGCGCGACCCTCGCGTCCCGCTCGACCTCGAAGATGGTGGGGCTTACGAAGTAGCCGTCCTCGGGGTCTCCTGGATCTTCGCCCAGTACCCGCTCGCCCTCCTGCTTGCCGACGTCGACGTAGCTCGCGACCTTCTCGAACTGCGGCTCGCTTATGACGGGCCCGACGTTCACGTCCGCGCTCTCGGGGACACCGATCCTGAGCGCCTTCGCCTTCTCGACGACCTTGTTCAAAACCTCGTCGTAAACATCGGCGTGCAGGATGGCGCGACTTGCGGCGCTGCACTTCTGGCCGGAGTAGCCGTAGGCGCTCTTGACGATGTCCGCCGCCGCCGAGTCGAGATCCGCCGAGTCGTCTATGACCATCGCGTCCTTGCCGCCCATCTCGGCTATCACCCGCTTGACCCAGCGCTGGTTCTCTATCTGCCTCGCCGCAAGCTCGTTGATTCTCAGTCCCGTCTTCATCGAGCCCGTGAAGGAGATAAAGCGCGTTCGCGCATCCTGGACGAGGTAGTCCCCGACCTCCGAGCCGTAGCCGGGGAGGAAGTTAAGGACGCCCTCGGGTAGGCCTGCCTCCTCGAAGATCTCGGCGACGACGGCCCCTATGACAGGCGTGAACTCCGACGGCTTCATGACGATGGTGTTTCCTGTGACGATGGCGGCGCTCGACATGCCGGTGAGGATGGCCGTAGGGAAGTTCCAGGGAGCGATAATGACCCCGACCCCCATCGGCTGGTAGGTATAGCGGCTCTCCTCGCCTGGGATGGAGTAGATCTCGACCCCATCCTTGAGCCTGAGCATCTCGCGGGCGTAGTACTCAAGGAAGTCTATTGCCTCTGCAACCTGCGCGTCGGCCTCGGCCCACGGCTTGCCACCCTCGTAGGCCTCCCACGCAAGAAGCTCGAACCTCCTGCGCTTCATGATCGCCGAGGCCCTGAGGAGTATGCGCGCCCGCGCCTCGGGCGAGGTACGGCTCCAGTACTCGAACGTCGCCGTCGCCATATCCAACGCCATGTCGGCCTCGCGATCGGTGGCGCGGGCCGTGCGGCCCACCGCCTGCGACGGGTTCGCCGGGTTTACGGAGACGATCTCACCGTCCGTCTCGATACGCTTGCCGCCGATGATCGCAGGGTAGCTCCTGTCGAGCCTGGAGCCGACGTCTTTGAGGGCGGCCCGCATCTTCTCGACGTTCTTCTCGTCCGACCAGTCGAGGTATTCCTCGTTCTTGTACGGTATCAGTCCCATGCGGTGCTCCTATCTCTTCAACTTGCCTGTGATGTTCCCGATCACGTCTCTCGCGACGTAGCCGGCGATCTTGGGGTTCTCCTTGAGTCGGCGAGTCGAGTACTCGTACCAGTCCTCCCCGAAAGGCACGTAGACCCTGAGCTTGTGCCCGGCCCCGACGAGGATGCTCCTCAGCTCCTCGTCCACGCCCAGGAGCATCTGGAACTCGTAGCGGTCCTCGGGGACTTCGAGCTGGTGGATCAGCCTGAGGGCGTGCCAGATCAAAAACTCGTCGTGCGTCGCTATGCCGACGTATACCCCGCCCTTCAAGAGCTCGTCGAGCAAGAAGATGTAGTTCTGGCGGACCGTATCGAAGTCTTTGTAGGCGATGGACCTCGGCTCGTCGTAGATGCCCTTGCACAGGCGCACGGAGAAGCCCGCCTCGATGACGCGCTGCACGTCCTCGATGCTGCGCCGCATGTAGGCCTGCAAAACGGCGCCGATGTTCTCGTGCCTCTCGTGCATGTCGCGGACGATGTTCAGGGTGGCCTCCGTGTACGGCGAGTCCTCCATATCGACCCGCACGAAGCGTCCCCTTTCCCCCGCGTACTCGACGATCTCCTCCAGGTTCGCCCTGCAAAGCTCCTCGCTCAGGTCGAGCCCCAGCCCCGTGAGCTTGACGGAGATGCCGCTCTTCAGGCCGTGCTCGTCGAGCGCGTCGACGACCCTCTCGTAGTCCTTCAGCGTCGACGCGGCGTCGGCCTTGCTCTCGGTGCTCTCGCCGAGCACGTCTATGGTGGCGACGCAGCCCTGCTCGTTGAGGTCCCTGACGGTGGAGAGCGCCTCGTCGAGCGTGTCGCCGGCGATGTAGCGGCTGGAGATCCTCTTCACGATGGGACGCGGGATGACGGGTACCGAGTTCGCTATAGCCCTGTCCAGTATTCCCATCTCTCAAAACCCCGCACGACCGCCCTTGTTACCTCTTGATTTTACTTCACGGAGCGTCCCGGGGCTTTGGTGTAGGATGGTGGGAAGAAAGGAAGGCGAGGAAGGCCTGGAGGTAGAGAATGCGTACCACCAACGCTCGTGAAGGAGCGGCTTCAGAGACACGCACCGTCGCATCCGTAATAGCGGGGCGCACGCCAGACGACGCCCCCGGCGGGCGCATGACCTCGACGAACCCAGCTCGCACCGCCGAGACGGTGGCCGAGGTGCTGCTCGGCGATTCAGGGACGTTCGTCGAGGCGTGCAGGGCTGCCAGGGAGGCGCAGAAAGAATGGGCTGCGGTGCCGGCCCCGATCCGCTCCCAGGTAATAAAGAAGATCGGGCGCATCGTCGAGAACAACAAGGAGGCGCTCGCGCGCCTCGTTACCCGTGAGATCGGCAAGCCGTACGCCGAAGCTCTCGGCGAGGTGCAGGAGATCATAGACACCTGCGACTTCTTCACCGGCGAGGGTAGGCGCCTCTACGGCCAGACGGTCCCATCGGAGATGCCGGATAAACAGCTCTTCACCTTCCGCGTGCCCGTCGGCGTCGCCACCATCATCACGGCGGGCAACTTCCCCGTCGCCGTCCCCTCGTGGTACATCGTACCGGCGCTCACCTGCGGCAACGCCGTGGTCTGGAAACCCGCCGAGTACTCCCCCGCCATCGGCGACGCCCTCGCCCGCCTCTTCATGGCCGGCGGTCTCCCCGACGGCGTACTGAACGTCGTGCAGGCAGAGGGGCCTGCGGCCTTCGAGGGATTGGAGAAGGCCTTGAACGAGGATCTCGTCGACAAGGTCGGCTTCACGGGCTCATCGGAGGTCGGGAAGAAGATAGGCGAGCTCTGCGGCAGACACATGCAGTCCCCCTGCCTCGAGCTCGGGGGCAAGAACCCCCTCGTCGTCATGGACGATGCAGATCTCGACCTCGCCGTCGAAGGCGCCCTCTTCTCCGGTTTCGGGACGGCGGGCCAGCGCTGCACCTCTCTAGGGACGGTGATCGTCCACGAGTCCGTCCACGACGAGTTCCTCTCCAAACTCACGCGCGCCGTTGAGGAGGCGCCCATAGGGGACCCGACGCAGGACGTCCTCTACGGCCCGATGCTGAGCGAGCGCTTCCACGAGCGGTTCGTCGGGTGGCTCGAGCTCATAGATACCCACCACAGCATCCACGGTTCGAGCGGGATCGGACGCATCATGGCGGACAACCCGAGGGAGGGCTTCGTCGGCGACCCCGAGGCCGGCATCTACGACCACCCGACCATCGTCGACGGCGTGACGATGGAGGATGAGATCTACCGCACAGAGACCTTCGGCCCCATCGTCGGCGTCGCCTCTTTCTCGACGTTCGACGAAGCCGTAACGCTCTCGAACGGCCACGGCTACGGTCTCTCGGCGGCCATCTATACCCGCGACGCGACCAATGCCCTGCGCTTCAGGGAGCGAAACGGCGCGGGGATGCTCTCGGTCAATAACTCGACCTCGGGCGCCGAGGCCCATCTGCCCTTCGGGGGCAACGGCAAGAGCGGCAACGGGAGCCGCCTCTCGGGCATATGGGTCCTCGATCAGTTCACCCGCTGGCAGTCGATGAACTGGGACTACGCCGGCAAGCTCCAGAAGGCCCAGATGGACATAGCCGACCTCCCCGCCGACATCGATTACACCCTGCCCGAGGAGGACAAGGGCGTCTGATGTACGACGTGATAGTCGCGGGGCTAGGTGGTATGGGGAGCTCTGCCGCATACCACCTCGCCGGCCGCGGCAGGCGCGTGCTCGGGCTGGAGCGCCACACCCCCGCGCACGATAGGGGTTCGAGCCACGGGGAGTCCAGGATCATCCGCCAGGCCTACTTCGAGGACCCCGCCTACGTCCCGCTGCTCCTGCGGGCCTACGAGCTCTGGGAGCGGCTGGAGGAGGAGACGGGAGAGGACCTGATGACGCTCTGCGGGGGGCTGATGATCGGCCCCCGCGAAGGCGCGCTCGTCTCGGGCAGCGTCGCGAGCGCCGACGAGTACGGACTGCCTTATGAGATCCTGGATTCCTCCGAGTTGAAACGGCGATTCCCCATCTTCGAGCCAGGGCCCGGGACGGTCGCCCTCTTCGAGAAGAAAGCCGGCTTCGTGAGGCCCGAGGTTTCCGTGAAGGCCCACCTGGACCGCGCGACCTCTCTGGGCGCGGACCTCCACTTCGAGGAGGAGGTCCTGTCCTGGGAGCCCACCGGGTACGGGGTACGGGTCGAGACGGCATTAGGGACCTACGAAGCGGAGCGCCTCGTCGTCTCGCCCGGCGCGTGGGCACCGAAGCTGCTCTCCGACCTCGGCCTCCCTCTGGAGGTTACACGCCAGATCCTGTTCTGGTTCCGTCCCGAAGGGGGAACAGAGCCCTTCGCACCTGGGAAGGTGCCTATCTGGATCTACGAGCCCGACGACGGCAATATGTTCTACAGCTTTCCCGCCATCGACGGCGCGGACACGGTGAAGGCCGCGTTCTTCAGGGCGGACGGGAAGCCGACAGATCCGGAGACGATAGACCGCGAGGTCCACGACAAGGAGATAGAGTTTATTCGTAGCTACCTCGCCCGCTACGTCCCCTCCCTCGACGGCGACTTTCTCTACGCAAAGACCTGCATGTACACGAACACCCCCGACGAGCACTTCGTGATCTCCACGCACCCCGAGTACCCGCAGGTCTCCATCGCCGCCGGTTTCTCGGGGCACGGCTACAAGTTCTGCAGCGTGGTGGGTGAGATCCTGGCCGACCTCGCCACGAAGTGCGAGACCCCCCACCCGATAGACCTCTTCTCCCCGTCCCGGCTCGCCGCGCGCGGTTAGCCGCAGCGCGAGCCCGCATCCCCTACACCGGGCTCGCCCGGAAATCGGGCGAAGGCGCCCGTGTATAAAAACCCACCATCGAGGGAAACCTTTTAGCTCAGGCGCCGTAAGATTGTACGGTCGATACCACTGGAGTTGCTAATGGGCTCGAAACTAATCGCGTTGTGGCTCGTCTCGCTGGCGATGCTGACGGGAAGTTGCTCCGTTGCCCTGGCCCGGGGCTCGGACACGATCTACGACGAGGCGAACGTGCTCAGCGGCCCCGAGGAGCAGCGAGTACAGCAGGCCTTCGACTCGGCCGAACAGGAGTCAGGACAGCCCATATACGCCTTCCTGATAAAGGACAGGGGCGTAGAGAGCCAGCAGGCGCGGCGGGAGTTAGTGAAACGGGAGGCCCGCGAGGCGAACGTCCCTCAGGACGCCGGCGTCATTGTGGTCGCCCCGAAGGACGGGTGGGACCTGGTTGCGCACCTGGACGGTGTCTCCGAGGACGCCGTCTCGAATGCGATGGAGCCCGCCTTCGCCAGCGGAGACTTCGCCGCCGGGCTCGTGGCCGGGGCGCGTGAGATACAGGGTGAACCGGCGGCGCAGCAAAACAACCCCGACGCCGGTACGGGCGGGCCCTCAGGGGGCGGCCTGCTCCTTCTTTTGGCGGCAGTTGCGGGAGCGCTCCTGTTCGGGAACCTGCTCAGGAACCGGCGAGCCAACAAGAGGCGTATAGAGGAGGAACGTCGGGCCGCTGAGGGAGAGTTCGCCGACCTCACCACCCGCCTGGACGAGTTCGACGAGAAGGAGCGGCTCGTCTCCGGCTACCTGGAGGCCCAGCGTCCACTCCTGGACCAGAGGACGGAGGAGTGGGTCGAGGCGAGGATCTCGGACGCCAAAACCGCAGGGTTCGCCGGGGAGTTCAACGAGGCCGCCTCCCGCCTCACCTCGGACCCAGTCTCTGCCCGCGAGCGGATGGCGCGCGGACGAGACCTGCTCGACGTGTCTATGCAGAACCTCTACGAGGCCGAGAAGACCATAGACGACTACAGGGCCGCCGACGAGGCCCTGGAAGGCAGGCTTCGCGGCGCGCGGGAAGAGATAAGGGCCGCGGAAGAGGCCGAGAAGAGAGCGCGGGTCGAGGGCGTAGCCGTCGAACATCTGGAGCTGCAGACAGACTACGACCGGCTGGCGCGGGAGGCGCGAT
>CADDZK010000116.1 GCA_902812425.1 Actinomycetota bacterium | reverse complement strand
ATCAGGGACCTCTTTTGCGAGGACCTTTGTGATGGCAGCGGTGAGGGTAGTCTTGCCGTGGTCTACGTGACCAATCGTTCCGACGTTGAGGTGTGGCTTGGTCCTCTCAAATCTTCCTCTGGACATCCTTCCTACCTTTCTGCTATCTCGGCCGCGATGCTCTTCGGCACCTCGGCGTAATGGTCGAACTGCATTGTGAACGTCGCGCGGCCCTGGGTCTTAGAGCGCACGGTGGTCGCATAACCGAACATCTCGGAGAGCGGCACCATAGCGCGGATGACCTGCCCACCCCCGCGGGAGTCCATACCCTGGATATGCCCGCGCCGCGAGGATAGGTCGCCCATCACGTCGCCCATGAACTCCTCCGGTACGACGACCTCGACGTCCATGATCGGCTCCAGCAGCACGGGGTTCGCCCTCTTGAGGGCCTCCTTGATCGCCATGGAGCCGGCGATCTGGAAGGCCATCTCAGAGGAGTCAACGTCGTGGTAGGAACCATCGACCAGCTCGACCCTGACGTCGACGACCGGGTAGCCGGCCACGACGCCGGAATCCAGCGAGTCCCTGATGCCCTTGTCCACGCTCGGGATGTACTCCCTCGGGATGACGCCGCCGACGATCTTGTTCTCGAACTCGTAGCCGGTCTCGTCGTTGTGCTCGACGTTGATGACAGCGTGGCCGTACTGGCCGCGACCACCCGTCTGCCGCACGAACCGGCCCTCGATGCCCTCGACGCGCTTGCGCACAGTCTCGCGGTAGGCAACCTGCGGGCGGCCGATGTTCGCATCGACCCTGAACTCGCGCAGCAGCCTGTCGACGATGATCTCCAGGTGCAGCTCGCCCATCCCGCTGATGATCGTCTGCCCAGTCTCCTCGTCGCCGCGCACGGAGAACGTCGGGTCCTCCTCCGCGAGACGCTGCAGCGCGACCGAGAGCTTCTCCTGGTCGGCCTTCGTCTTCGGCTCGATGGCCTGCGAGATGACGGGCTCGGGGAAGATCATCTCCTCAAGCACGATCTGCTCCGGATCGTCAGCCGAGACGAGCGTGTCGCCGGTCCCGGTATCTGAGAGCCCGATCGCAGCCACGAGCTCGCCGGCGTAGACCTCCTCGCGCTGCTCGCGGCTGTTCGCATGAAGCTGCAGCAGACGCCCGATCCGCTCGCGCTTGCCCTTGGTTGTATTCATCACGTAAGAGCCGGCCCTGAGCGTACCCGAGTACACCCGCATGTACGTCAGCTTCCCGACGTGCGGGTCGGCCTGCACCTTGAAGGCGAGCGCCGCCAGCGGGCCGTTCTCGTCGGCCTCGCGCGTGATCTCCTCTCCGTCGAGCGTCTTGCCCTCGACGGGCGGCACGTCGAGCGGGCTCGGCAGATAATCCACGACACCGTCGAGGAGCGGCTGCACGCCCTTGTTCTTGAACGCCGACCCGACGAAGACAGGGGTCATCTGGATATTCAGCGTCGCCTCGCGAATGGCAGCCCGGATCTGGTCGGGCTCGATCTCCTCGCCCTCCAGATACATGACCATGAGCTCCTCGTCCTGATCCGCGACCGCCTCGAGCAGCTTCTCCCTGTACTCGTCGGCGAGATTACGCATGTCCTCGGGTATGTCCGTGACCTCCCACGTCGCCCCGAGGTCGTCGGTGTAGACGATGGCCCTCATCTCGACGAGGTCGACGATCCCCTGGAACTCGGACTCCGCACCGATCGGCAACTGCACGGGCACAGCATTCGCCCCGAGCCTGTCAACCATCGTGCCGACGGCCTTGTAGAAGTCGGCCCCGATCCTATCCATCTTGTTAACGAACGCTATGCGCGGGACCCCGTACTTGTCAGCCTGCCGCCATACCGTCTCAGACTGCGGCTCGACACCAGCGACGGAGTCAAAGAGCGCGATCGCTCCGTCGAGCACACGTAAGGACCGCTCCACCTCCACAGTGAAGTCCACGTGTCCGGGCGTGTCTATAATATTGATACGATGTTGATCAGCGATACGGCTATGGACGCCCTCG
Organism: Actinomycetota bacterium; assembly: GCA_902812425.1. Taxonomy (GTDB): domain Bacteria; phylum Actinomycetota; class Rubrobacteria; order Rubrobacterales; family Rubrobacteraceae; genus Rubrobacter_D. The sequence continues at coordinate 9,080 of CADDZK010000116.1, read as the reverse complement.
CGGGTGCCCTTACCGTTCTTGGACGAGCCCTCGATGCCGCCCCAGAAGACGGTGGTTGCGGCGGAGGTGATGGTGATGCCACGCTCGCGCTCCTGGGCCATCCAGTCCATCACGGCGTTTCCGTCGTGGACCTCGCCCAGCTTATGGGTAAGGCCTGTATAGAGCAGGATACGCTCGGTAGTCGTCGTCTTGCCGGCATCGATATGGGCCATGATGCCGATATTGCGGACCCGCTTTAGCGGGATCTTTCTAGCAGTTTGTACAGCCATAATAATTCCTCGTCACCACCTGTAATGGGCGAAAGCCCGGTTGGCTTCCGCCATCCGATGCGTATCTTCCTTGCGCTTCACACTGGAGCCGATGTTGTCCTTGGCGTCGAGGATCTCCCCCGCCAGCCTGCGGCCCATCGTCTTCTCGCGCCGGGCGCGGGCGAAGCCCACCATCCAGCGCAGCGCCAGCGTATTGGCCCTGCGGGCGTCGACCTCGACGGGCACCTGGTAGGTGGCACCACCGACGCGGCGGCTCTTCACCTCCAAGCGTGGCCTGATGTTGTCCAGGGCGTTGTTCAGGACCTGGACGGGGCTCGTGCCCGTGCGCTCCTCTATATAAGAGAGGGCATCGTAGACTATCTTTTCGGAGGTGCTCTTCTTGCCGTCCAGCATGATCTTGTTGATCAACTGCTGCACCAGCACGCTCCCGTAGACGGGATCGGCGGTTATCTTCCTCTTTGGTGGGGCTGCTCGCCTCGGCATCTCCTATATCCTCCTACGACTTCTTGGTCCCGTACTTGGAACGCCCCTGCTTGCGGTTGTTGACCCCGAGGGTGTCGAGCGCCCCGCGCACGACCTTGTAGCGCACGCCGGGCAGGTCCTTCACCTGTCCGCCGCGCACGAGCACGACGGAGTGCTCCTGCAGGTTGTGTCCCTCGCCGGGAACGTAGGCCGTGACCTCCTGGCCGTTCGTCAGCCTGACCCTGGCGACCTTGCGCAGCGCCGAGTTCGGCTTACGCGGCGTGGTGGTCGAGACGCGCGTGCAGACACCGCGGCGCTGCGGCGAACCCTGCAGGGCCGGCGTCGCCACCTTCTTCGTCTGTTTCTCCCGCTCGTTGCGCACAAGCTGGTTAGTCGTCGGCATGGCCGCGCCTCTCTCTCTATACGTGGAAAAGGGGACTACTACAAAGTCGTGCGCCGCGGCCCGAAGACCGGTTACTCCATTGGTAACCGCTCGTAACCGCGACGCAATATTTTAGGCTCAGGAAGCCGCTATGTCAAGCTCACCGACGTCCTGCGCCTTGTAGCCCTCGACGGCCACCGTGAGCTGCCTGTAACGCGGCAGGCCCGTGGCCGCGGGGATCAGCTTGCCGATGATGACGTTCTCCTTCAGGCCGGCGAGGTTGTCCACCTTGCCCTCGATGGCGGCGTCGGTGAGGACGCGCGCGGTCTCTTGGAAAGAGGCCGCAGAGAGGAAGCTATCTGTGGCGAGCGAGGCCTTCGTTATGCCCATCAGCACCGTGTGGTAGGTGGCGGGGCGGCCTTCCTCCTCCTCGACGCGGGCGTTCTCTGCGAGCACCGTGAAGCGGTCGGCGACCTGCTCGGGGAGCAGCTTCGTGTCGCCGGGGTCGTCCACGACCACCTTGCGCAGCATCTGGCGTACGATCACTTCGATGTGCTTGTCGTGGATGTCCACGCCCTGCGCACGGTAGACCTTCTGTACCTCGTCCACCAGGTAACGCTCGGTGGTCGTGCTACCACGGTCGTAGCGCAGGTCGTTCTCCAGGATCGCGTGCGGGTAGATGGACCCTTCCGTGATCGGGGTGTTCGCCCTGACCTCGGCGCCTTCGACGAACTCGGGCTTGAGGAGCTGGCGCTCGACCTTGTACTCGCGCACCTCGGAGTTGTCAGGCGCGGTGATAACGACCTTTATGAGCCTGTCGGAGTCGGCCTCTTCGAGGGAGACGATGCCATCGATCTCGGCGAGGGTAGCCTCGGCCTTGGGGTGACGAGCCTCGAAGAGCTCGACGACCCTCGGGAGGCCGGCGGTGATGTCCTCGCCGGCGATACCGCCGGTGTGGAAGGTACGCATCGTGAGCTGGGTGCCAGGCTCGCCGATGGACTGGGCTGCGATTATACCGACGGCCTCGCCCACGTCGACGGGACGGTAGGTCGAGAGCGCCCTGCCGTAACAGGTCTGGCAGACGCCCTGCGGGCTCTCGCACTTGGAGGGCGTACGCACGGGGACCAGCGTCTCGCGCGGCAGCTCTTCGCGCCAGGTGGCGAGGAGGCTCGGCGTGATGTCGGTGCCAGCGGTAGCCACGACCTCTCCGGTCTCGGGGTTCACGAGATCGCGGGCCAGGAAGCGGGCCGCGACGGAGTCGTTCGCGTCGCCGCGTCCACCTTCGAGGTAGAGTGGAAGGTCCACATAGCCGTCAGAGCCGCAGTCCTCGTCGTTCACGACGACGTCCTGGGAGACGTCGACGAGGCGACGGGTCAGGTAGCCGGAGTCGGCGGTACGCAGGGCCGTGTCGGCCTGGCCCTTCCTGGCGCCGTGCGTAGAGGTGAAGTACTCAAGGACGGAGAGGCCCTCCATGAAGTTGCTCTTCACGGGCTCGTCGATGATCTCACCCTTCGTGTTCGTCATAAGGCCGCGCATACCGGCGAGCTGGGTGAAGTTGTTGTAGTTACCGCGGGCGCCGGAGTCGGCCATCATGTAGATCGGGTTCAGGCGCCAGAGGTTGTCCTTCATCGCCTGCTCGACCTCGTTCTTGGCCTCGGTCCAGAGCGTTATGACGCGCTCCAGGCGCTCGTCGTCGGAGATAAAGCCCGCCTCCCACTGGTCCTCGATCTCATCGACGAGGCCCTGGTAGCGCTCCAGGATCTCACCCTTCTGCTCGGGCACGACTATGTCGTTCTTGCCGACGGAGATGCCGGCCTTGGTCGCCGTGTGGAACCCGACCCTCTTCAGGGTGTCGAGGAGCTGGCTGACGAGCTCCGTCGGGTAGTTAGCCACGTACTCGGCGACGAGGTCCTTGATCTCACCCTTCTTCAACGTGTGGTTGATGTAGGGATAGGACCTGGGGTCGTAGGAGTCGCCGAGGTAGTCCCTCAGGGTCTGCTCGACGTTCTCGTTGAACAGGACGCGACCGAGAGTGGTCTCGATCCGCTCACCACCTCTGCGGGTTACGACCTTGTCGTGGATCTTGAGTGTCCCCTCCTTGTAGGCGGCCTCGGCCTCGTCGTAGGAAGAGAGGAGCGCCTTGACCTCGGCTTCCTCGAAGCCCTCCGGCTCGTAAGTGATGTAGTAGAGCCCGAGCACCATGTCCTGCGATGGAACGGCGATCGGGAACCCGTTCGCCGGCAGCAGTATGTTCTGCGTCGAGAGCATGAGGATGCGGGCCTCGGCCTGCGCCTCGGGGCTCAGCGGCACGTGCACGGCCATCTGGTCGCCGTCGAAGTCCGCGTTGAAGGCGGAGCAGACGAGCGGATGCACCTGGATGGCCTTGCCCTCGACGAGCACGGGCTCGAAAGCCTGGATGCCGAGGCGGTGGAGCGTCGGCGCACGGTTCAAAAGAACGGGGTGCTCCTTGATGACGTCCTCGAGGACATCCCACACCTCGGGCCTGAGGCGCTCGACCATCTGCTTGGCGCTCCTGATGTTCGGCGCGAGCGCACGGTCGACGAGCACCTTCATCACGAAAGGCTTGAAGAGCTCAACGGCCATCAGGCGCGGCAGACCGCACTGGTGCATCTTCAGACCCGGGCCGACCACGATCACCGAGCGGCCAGAGTAGTCGACGCGCTTGCCGAGCAGGTTCTGGCGGAAACGGCCCTGCTTGCCCTTCAGCATGTCCGAGAGGCTCTTCAGGGCGCGGTTGCCGGCGCCTGTGACAGCTCTGCCCCTTCTTCCGTTATCGAAGAGGGCGTCGACCGCCTCCTGGAGCATCCGCTTCTCGTTGTTCACGATCACGTCCGGCGCCCCGAGGTCGAGCAGACGACGCAGCCTGTTGTTCCTGTTTATGACGCGCCGATAGAGATCGTTCAGGTCGGAGGTTGCGAAGCGACCGCCGTCGAGCTGGACCATCGGACGCAGGTCCGGCGGGAGTACCGGGATGGCCTCCATGATCATCCACTCCGGACCGTTGCCGCTGACGCGGAAGGCGTCGACGACCTTGAGGCGCTTTATAGCCTTCTGGCGCTTCTGTCCCTTTGAGGAGGCAACGGTGTCGCGCAGGTCCTGGGCCTCCTTCTCGAGGTCGACCTGGCTTATGAGGTCCCTTACCGCCTCCGCGCCCATGCCGCCGCGGAAGTAAACACCGTAGCCGTACTCGTCTCCGAAGCGGTCCTTCATCTCGCGGAAGAGCTCCTCGTCGTCCACGATCTGGCGCGGCTCGAGCGTCTGGAACTCCTCCCAGGCGCGCCTGACGAGCCCTATCTGCTCGGTCACGGAGCGGCCGATATCGGCGATGGCCTCCTCGGCCTCCTTGTAGACTCGCCCGATGGCGGCCTCGTGCTCCTCCTCGGGTATATCGGCGTACTCCTCGGTCAGCTCGTCGGGCGAGCTCTCGCCCTTTATAACGCTCTCGCGCTTGGTCCTGAGGGCCTGGATCTGGTCGATCTCCTCGTCCCTGTCGGCCTCGAGCTGCTGGATCTCATCCTCTACCCTGCCCCTGAGCAGGTCTATATCGTTGGCCCGCTCCTCGCGGTCTACCCACGTTACGATGGAGCTGGCGAAGTAGAGTACCCGGTCGAGCTCCTTCGGGCTTATGTCGAGCAGATAGCCCATCCTGCTCGGCACGCCCTTGACGAACCATACGTGCGCCACAGGGGCGGCGAGCTCGATGTGGCCCATCCTGTCGCGGCGCACGCGGGCGCGCGTTACTTCGACACCGCACCTCTCACATATGATGCCCTTAAAGCGAATCCTCTTGTACTTGCCGCAGTAGCACTCCCAGTCCTTCGAAGGGCCGAAGATGCGCTCGTCGAAGAGGCCGTCCTTCTCGGGACGCAGAGTTCTATAGTTGATGGTCTCGGGCTTCGTGACCTCGCCGCGGGACCACTCCCTGATCTCCTCGGCGGAGGCCAGGCCGATGGAGATCTTCTCCAGCTTGTTTATGTCTATGTCGCGCTCAAGTCCCTGCACGCTCTATATACCTCCTCTGCCGAAGGCGCCCGGTGAGTCCTCCAGGTTGCCCGTCGGTTCGTCGCGGCTGAGGTTGATACCCAGCGCGCGGGCGGCCTCGTCCCAATCCCTGCGGTCCGTATCCTCGGCCGCGGCCTCTGCGTTGTAGACCGGCTTGACCGAAAGCCCGAGGGACTGCATCTCCTTCAAGAGCACCTTGAAGCTCGCGGGCACGCCGGGCTCGGGGATGTTCTCGCCCTTGACTATCGACTCGTAGCTCTTGACCCTTCCGACCCTGTCGTCGCTCTTTATGGTGAGCAGCTCCTGCAGGGTGTGCGCCGCGCCGTACGCTTCGAGCGCCCACACCTCCATCTCGCCGAAGCGCTGGCCGCCGAACTGGGCCTTGCCGCCCAGCGGCTGCTGCGTGACCAGTGAGTAGGGACCCGTGCTCCTGGCGTGGATCTTGTCGTCCACGAGGTGCAGAAGCTTGAGTATGTACATGTAGCCGACGGTGATCCTGCCGTCGAAGGCCTCGCCGGTCCTGCCGTCGTACAGCGTAACCTTGCCGCCACGGCCCATGCCGGTCTTGGCGCCGCCATTGTTGCGAACCTTCTCGATGGCCTCGTCGATGTCCTTGACCTCGGCCCCTGAGAAGACCGGCGTAGAGACGAAGACGGGCTCGCCGCCGTTCTCGCCGAGACCCTGGCTCGCGGCCCACCCGAGGTGTGTCTCCAGGATCTGGCCGATGTTCATACGGCTAGGCACGCCGAGAGGAGAGAGGATCACGTCGACGGGACGCCCGTCCTCCATAAAGGGCATGTCCTCCTCGGGCACTATGCGCGAGATGACGCCCTTGTTGCCGTGACGCCCGGCGAGCTTGTCGCCCTCGGCGATCTTGCGCTTCTTGGCGACGAAGACCCTGACCATCTCGTTGACGCCGGGCTGGAGCTCGTCGCCCCCGTCGCGGCTAAAGCGCTTGACGTCGATGACGACGCCGCCCTCGCCGTGCGGGACCTTCAGGGAAGAGTCCTTCACCTCGCGCGCCTTCTCACCGAAGATCGCACGCAGGAGCTTCTCCTCCGGCGTCGGCTCGCTCTCGCCCTTGGGCGTGACCTTGCCGACGCGCACGTCGCCAGATCCGACCTCGGCCCCGATGCGGATGATGCCGTCAACGTCCAGGTTCATCAGGACGTCGTCCGAGGCGTTGGGGATGTCGCGCGTGATCTCCTCGGGCCCGAGCTTGGTGTCGCGGGCCTGCACCTCGTACTCCTCGATGTGGATGGAGGAGAGGGTGTCGTCCTTGACGAGCCGCTCGGAGATGATGATCGCATCCTCGAAGTTGAACCCCTCCCACGGCATGAAGGCCACGAGCAGGTTCTTGCCGAGGGCGAGCTCGCCCTGGTCGGTCGACGATCCGTCGGCCATGACGGTGCCGGCCTCGACCTCCTCGCCTGCGGTGACGAGCGGGCGCTGGTTGACGCAGGTGCCCTGGTTGGAGCGGGCGAACTTCCGCAAGGCGTACTCGTCGAGCTCTCCGCCCTCGCGACGGACCGTGATCCTGTCGGCGACGACCCGCTCGACGGTGCCGGCGTGGCGCGCCAGAAGCACGTCGCCGGTATCAGCCGCGGCCCGGAACTCCATCCCCGTTCCGACGTAGGGGGCCTCGCTCCTGAGGAGCGGCACGGCCTGCCGCTGCATGTTGGCGCCCATGAGCGCCCTGTTGGCGTCGTCGTGCTCTAGGAACGGAATGAGGGCCGTGCCGACGGAGACCGTCTGAAGCGGAGCCACGTCGACGTAGTCGACTTCGTCGGCCTCGGCGGTCACGACGTCGCCGCCCTTCCTGCGCGCCAGGATCTGGACGTCCTCTGCGATCTTGCCGGTCTTGGGATCGACGGGCGTGTTGGCCTGCGCGATCGTGTACTCCTCCTCCTCGTCGGCGGAGAGGTACTCGATCTCGTCCGTTACCTTGCCGTCCACGACCTTCCGGTACGGCGTCTCGACGAACCCGTACTCGTTGACGGTCGCGAACGTCGAGAGCTGCCCGATGAGCCCGATGTTCGGGCCCTCCGGCGTCTCTATCGGGCACATCCTCCCGTAGTGGGTGGGATGCACGTCGCGAACCTCTATGGGGGCCCGCTCGCGGCTGAGGCCGCCCGCGCCCATCGCGTTCAGGCGCCTCCTGTGCGAGAGACCGGAGAGCGTATTCGTCTGGTCCATGAACTGCGAGAGCTGCGAGGAGCCGAAGAACTCCTTTATGGCGCTCGCCACGGGCTTGGTGTTGACCACGGTCTGCGGCGTGATCGACTCCTCGTCCTGGGTCGTCATCCTCTCGCGCACGACGCGCTCCATGCGGTACATCCCGATCCGGAACGCCTCCTGCACGAGCTCGCCGACGGTCCTGAGGCGCCTGTTGCCGAAGTGCTCGTACTCGTCGAGCTTGTGGCGGATGCGCTCGTAGTTGATGCGCCCGAACTCCTCGTCCTCGGCGACCTCCTCTGAGGTCTCGATGAGGCGCTTGAGGAGAGCCTCGATGTCCTCGATGGTGAGCGTGTGGGTCTCCAGGGGCACGTCGAGCTTGAGCTTCTTGTTGACCTTGTAGCGCCCGACCTCGGAGAGGTCGTAGCGCTTGGCGTCGAAGAAGAGACCGTCCACGAGGTTCTGCGCGTTCTCTATGTTGACGGGCTCGCCGGGCCTCTGGCGCCTGAATACCTCGAGCAGGGCCTCGTCCCTCGAAGGGGTGTCGTCCCGCTCCAGGGTGTTGCGTATGAGCCAGGAGTCCTCGAAACGGGAGAGGATCTCCTCCGGCCCGCCCATCCCAAGAGCCTTGAGGAGCACGGTAACGGGCAGCTTCCGCTTCCTATCGATGCGCACGGAGACGTAACCCTTGGTCTCGACCTCGAACTCGAGCCAGGAACCGCGTCCAGGCATCAGGCTCGCCGTCAGGACCTGCTTGGTCGCATCCTTGGGCTCCATGATGTAGGCGCCGGGCGAACGCACGAGCTGCGTCACCACGACGCGCTCCGTCCCGTTGATAACGAAGGTCCCCGAGCTGGTCATGAGCGGGAAGTCGCCCATAAAGACGTCCTGCTCCCTGACCTCTCCGGTCTCCTTGACGATAAAGCGGACCTTCACGAACAAGGGGGCCGCATACGTCTTGTCCTTGGACATGCACTCTTCCACTGAGACCGGCGGCTCCTCGAAGCGCCCCTCCCCGAACTCCACGGCGTAAGAGCCCGTGTAATCCTCTATAGGGGAGATCTCCGTGAAAGTCTTCTGGATACCCTCGTCTAGAAACTTCTTAAATGAATTCAGCTGGATCTCGACGAGATCAGGCAACTGAACCTCTGTGGACTGTAACCGAGCATACGGGTGCCGTTTCCGGCGCACGACAGGGCTCACCAAGTTAGCTCTCCTCCGCATGGGTCGTTGAAGAATGGCCGAACACGCAAACGAGTATCTTACCCCTACTACCCGGGCAAGTCAAGGTAAGATCGCAGATAATTATGTCGCCGGTCTGGAACCGGCGCGCGGAGTGTAGCACAACCGTTCGTGGCATGCCACGAAGAGAGCTATCAGCTAGTCAGCACGGCGCTTCAGCTATGAGGGGCGGTCGCGTCAAGTAAACCAAGATAGTTGAGTACCTCTACGCAAAGAGGCGGCGCTCCCGAACGGGGCGCCGCCAAGAGTTGCTGACAAGCTGAAATGCTGAGAGCCGCCTGCAGGGCGGCGGGCTGACTAGCTTACTTCAGTTCCACGGTAGCGCCGGCCTCTTCGAGCTGGGTCTTGAGGGCTTCGGCGTCTTCCTTACTCAGAGCCTCCTTGACGGGGTTCGGTGCCTCGTCGACGAGGGCCTTCGCCTCCTTCAGGCCGAGGCCCGTCGCTGCGCGGACCACCTTGATGACCTGGATTTTCTTCTCCCCCGCGCCCTGGAGCACGACGTCGAACTCGGTCTGCTCCTCCTCGGC
>CADDZK010000115.1 GCA_902812425.1 Actinomycetota bacterium | reverse complement strand
CGCACCCTCGACCAGGTCTTCTATGTCGTCTTCTGCGTAACCGAGTTCGCGTACGCCGCGTGGGGCGCCGACGTCCTTCATGAGCTGGATCAAGATCTCCGGCAGCGTGTTCTCGTCGGCATTCTCTATCTCCTCGCCCGAGAGCAACTCGGCGACGGTGCGGTGCCTCTCCGGGCCGGCCTCATACGTGAACCTGAAGGCTGCGGGCGCGGTAACGATGACGGACCATCCGTGCGGCACGAAAGGATGGTCCTCCGGGTAACCCGGCGGCTGCCACTCGTGCTTGAGGCCAGCTATGGGGTAGGCGCAGGCGTGTGGGATGTGGACGCCCGCCGACCCGAAGCCGACGCCGGCCAGGGAGGCTCCGAGCATCATCGCCCCGCGCGCCTCGATGTCTTCGCCGTTCTCGACGGCGCGCCTGAGGTACTTGCCGCCGTACTCGAGCGCCTTCGCACTCCACATGTCCGCTATCGGGTTCGCCCCCTGGTATGGCGGCCTGTCGTCTGGACTCTCCGGTTTCGGGCGTGCGTCGTACGGCTTGGAGATGTAGGACTCGGCGGCGTGGCAGACCACGTCGAGGCCGCACGAGGAGGTGACCTCCGGCGGCATAGTCAGGGTCAGCAAGGGGTCGACGACGCCGCGGTCGGGGCGCAGGTACTGGTGTGAGATCCCGGTCTTCACCCTCTGTTCGGGGATGTCCAGGATCGCAACCGTCGTCGCCTCGGCGCCGGTACCCGCCGTCGTAGGGACGGCGAGGAGCGGCTTCAGGGGGCCTGGCGGTTTCTTGCCGCCTCCGACCGGGGCGTTGACGTAGTCGATGATCTCACCGCCGTGGGTCGCTATGAGGTCGGAGACCTTCGCCGTGTCGATGCTCGATCCACCGCCGACGGCGACGAAACCGTCGAAGTCTCCCTCGACGGCGAAGTCCGCCGCATCCTGGAAGGAGTCGGCCGTCGGCTCCACGCGTGAGCGGTCCCACACCTCGACCTCTATGCCCTCTGCCTCGATCAACTCTACGATACGGCCCGTTATGTTCGCCTTCACGACGCCTGGGTCGGAGACGAGCATCACCCGCCCGACGCCCATGCGCCTCAGCTCCCAGCCCGCCTCCTCCGAGGCGCCCGGCCCGTACTTAAGGGGCGTGGCCTCCATGGTGAAGATGGTCTCATGCTCTGATCCGCCGTTCGCTCGCATGACGGTAGCCTCCTTCTCCCTTGAAGCATGCTCGTTATTCTTGATACCCGCCTCCGCCGACCGGTACACATGCTCCAAGATCCTCCGGTAGGAGGGCATCCACCTTCGGAGGATCGCTCATCCTCAAAACTAGTACTTCGAGTCGTTCTACGCCTAGCTCATACGGTGTATGCCATTGGGCATACGCGCAGATTCTAAAAGATACGCCATCCGGCAGACGTTACAGGGTGCTCCGCTCGGTAGCATTCCTGGTGTCGACAGAGGATTTGCACACTAAGGAAGGGGCGAGATGAGTGGGTATGAGGAGATGGGTAAGCAACTCAGGAAAAGGAGAAGAGAAGAATATGCGAACTAGGTTGACGAGCAGGCTTTCGCTGCTCTTTATGGCGTTTGCGCTAGTGCTTGCGCTGCCAGCTATGGCGTTCGCGGACACGCTGCAGGTCAACAACACTCTTGTTGTCGGCTCGAACGTATCCAAGGATCCCGGCCAGAGCGGCACCGGCAAGGTTTGGTTGGAGACGACCGATCCCTCTGATCCGGTCAACGGCTGTGACGCGACAGGGTCCAACCCGGCGACCGTCACCTTTACATCATCGGATACGAGCAAGATCGCCAACCCTGACTCTGTTACATTGACCGGGTGCGGTACTAGCGCCGCTAAGGACTTCTCATACAACGTGGCATCTACGGCTACGGCGGGTACGGTCCAGATCAGTGGTGCTGTCAGTGGCGGAAAAGCCGGTAGCACATATAACACCTCTGATTCTCTTACAGTCACTATCAACGCTCCCGCCAAAGCCGACACTTCCATCTCCAACGTCTCTGGCAGTGGCACCTACGGCGGCAATGCCACCCTTACGGCGAAGCTGTCCTCGAGCGCTAACAACCTTTCCGGCAAAAACGTCGCCTTCGAGCTCAACGGGCAGTCCGTGGGCACGGACGCCACGGACGCCAACGGTGTTGCCGAGTTGAGTGGCGTCAGCCTCTCCGGTATCGACGCTGGTACGTACAACAATGCCGTTAGCGCGAACTTCACCGGCGACTCCGGCTATAACGGCTCTAGTGGCGCTGGCAACCTGGCGGTGGGTAAGGCTTCTTCCACCACGACGGTGAGCTGCGGTGCTGGTCCTTTCACCTACACTGGACTTGAGCAGACGCCCTGCACGGTAAGCGTCACGGGCGCCGGTGGGCTGAACCTGAGCCCGGATGCTGACTACTCCAACAACACCAACGCCGGTCAGGCCACGGCCAGCTACACCTTCACTGGTGACGCCAACCACACCGGCAGCAGCGACTCGAAGAACTTCACCATCGGCAAGGCCAATGCCACGATCGACGTCCAAGGCTACACGGGCAATTACGACGGTGACGCCCACAGCGCCACTGGCACTGCCAAGGGTGTCCAGAACGAGGACCTCAGCAGCTTGCTCGACCTGGGCGCTTCGTTCACCAACGTCCCCGGCGGCACAGCCAACTGGAGCTTCGCCGGAAACGGTAACTACAACGCGGATAGCGGCTCCGTAGCTATCGATATCAGCAAGGCCGATGCCACGATCGACGTGCAGGGTTACACGGGCGTCTACGACGGCAATGCTCATGGCGCCAGCGGAAGCGCAACTGGTGTCAAGGACGAGGACCTGAGCAACCTGCTCGACCTGGGCGCTTCGTTCACCAACGTCCCCGGTGGCACGGCTAACTGGAGCTTCGCCGGAAACGGTAACTACAATGCAGATAACGGCTCTGTCCCAATCGATATCAGCAAAGCGACCCCGAGCATCAACATCACGTGGTCGAACTCGACCTACAACGGCAACGCCAATGCCGCCAGCGCTAGTGTAAGCGGTGTGGGCAACCCGGCTGAGAACCTCGGCACGGCCGACAGCCTCGTCTACTACGCAGGCAATGCGGCTACGGGCACCCCGCTTGCTGGAGCTCCCACGAACGCCGGTACCTACACGGTGAAGGCAATCTTCAACGGCGCGGCCAACTACAACGCGACCTCGGCTACCAAGACGATAACCATCGCCAAGGCGAACCCGCAGATCACGTGGAGCACCCCGGCGGCCATCGATTACGGGACGGCCCTGAGCAGCACTCAGTTGAACGCCTCAGCTGATGTGGCTGGCAGCTTCAGCTACACCCCGCCTGCTGGCACGGTCCTCAAGGCTGGCACCAAGACCCTGCAGGCTGACTTCACGCCCGCCGACTCGGCTAACTACAACAACGCCAGCGCGCAGGTCCAGATCGTTGTCAATCCCTACTCGTTCACAGGCTTCTTCCAGCCGATCGACATGGGCATCTACAACAGCGCCAAGGCCGGAAGCACCATCCCAGTGAAGTTCAGCCTCGGCGGCGACAAGGGCATGACCATCCTGGCGGCGAGCTCCCCGTCTGCCACGAAGGTCTCGTGTGATCCGAGCGTTTCGATAGACGCCGTCGAGGAGACCACGACCGCGACCAGCGGCCTGAAGTACGACCCGGTCGCCAACCAGTACATCTACAACTGGAAGACCGCGAGCTCTTATGCGGGCACCTGCCAGCGGCTCACCGTGTCGCTGGCGGATGGCACCACCGTCAAGAGCGCGCTCTTCAAGTTCACCAAGTAACCTAAAGGAGGAACAAAGCACACTACCAGAGGGCCGGGGCGTAAAAGCCCCGGCCCTCTTCGCTGCATGGGCAAAAACCTAAGAGAAGGTCCCTCCAAGACCCAGAGCCAGCGCCAATATTGCAGGGGCGTCTCCTACCTAAGCCCACAGCTACCCTGGGCGCAGGGCGTCCGAAAGACCCCATGGGAGATAAGACGAGCGCGGAGTACAGAACCAACTAAAATAGTCCATCTGGGGGATGTGGGCGCCTTCGTACACGCTCACAATGGCTCAGCAAGTGCTTATGAAAGCGAGAAAAGTAAAATACGTGTGCTGAGATATACGCGATCCTAGCTGGTTCCGAAGGACATCAGGTGTAGATGCTCTCGCTAAAACAGTATTCCTCACTCCTACGTTACAGCGTCGCCGTGCTCGCCGTCGGGGCGGCGTTGGTGATCAAGCTCCTGCTGGACCCCTTTACCGGGCAGCACCCTTTCCTGCTCTTGGCCGGGGCCGTGCTGGTCGGTGCCTGGTTCGGCGGCCTGGGTCCTGGCCTGCTGGCCACGGTCCTCGCAACGATGGTCGCCGATTATCTCTTCCTGAGGCCGACCGGTTCATTTACGGGGCTGAGCCTGCAAACCGTGCCGCTGCTCTTGTTCGTGCTGCAAGGAATACTGATCAGCTCGCTCGTCGAGGCGCTTCACTCCGCAAGAGTGCGCGCCGAGACGAGCGCTAGGGAGGTTCGAAACCGCCAGGAAAGGTTGCGCAGGAGCGAGGAACATTTCCGCTCGCTGGTGGAGAGCGTGAGGGACTACGCGATCTTCATGCTCGACTCACAGGGACGCGTCGCAAGCTGGAACGCGGGCGGGGAACGCCTCAAGGGATACAGGCCGGAGGAGATTGTGGGAGAGCATTTCTCGGTCTTCTTCACGGAAGAGGACGTAGAGCGGGGCAAGCCGCAGAGACAACTCGAAGAGGCAATGAGAAAGGGCCGGTTCGAGGAGGAGAACTGGCGAGTACGCAAGGATGGGTCCCGATTCTGGGCCAACTCGATCATAACGGCCCTGTACGACGATGAGGGCAGGTTGCGGGGTTTCTCGAAGGTCACGCAGGACGTCACGGAGAAAAGGGAGGCGGAGAGGCTTCTCAGGGAGGCCGAGAGCCGCCTGCGCACGCTCGTCGAACACGTGCCCGCGATCACCTACACGGAGAATGTCGGCGCAGAACACGTCCTGGCTTATGTCAGCCCGCAGATCGAAAAGGTGCTCGGCTATACGCCCAAAGAGGTAATGGAAGATCCCGACCACTGGGCGAAGATTTTGCACCCCCACGACAGAGAGCGGGTGCTTGCCGAGGACAGACGCGCGAACGAGACCGGCGATCCCTTCGCCGAAGAGTATAGAATCTTCTCCAAGAACGGGCGCGTGATCTGGCTGCGCGACGAGGCGGTGCTCGTGCGCGACAGAGAGGGCAACCCCTTCCACTGGCAGGGCTTCATGCTGGACATCACTGAGAGAAAGAAGGCCGAGGAGAGGCTTAAAGAGAGCGAGGAACTCTACCGCAACGTCATCGAGCAGGCAGCCGAGAACATCTTTCTTTTGGACCCCCATGACAAACACATCCTCCAGGCGAATGCCTCGCTCCACCAGTCGCTGGGCTACGTGGCCGAGGAGCTTCGAAGCCTGACGCTCTACGACATCGTCGCCGATGTCCCCGAGAATATCGACCGCAACGTCGAGCGTGTCCTTGAGGAAGGGCGCCACTTTATCGGCGAGAGGAAGTACAGGCGCAAGGATGGCTCCCTCATCGACGTCGAGGTCAACGCAGGCGCCCTCTCCTACGGTGGCAGACCCGCGCTGTGCGTCGTCGCCCACGACGTGACGCAGCGCAAGCGGGCAGGAGAGGCGCTTAGGCGCAGCTTGGACGCGCTGCTCGCGCTCTACGAGACGGGGCAGGTCTTGAGCTCGAGCCTCGAGCGCGAGGAGATAGGTTCGCGTCTGCTCGAGATCGTCGGGCGCATCTCGGGAACCAAGGCGGCGGTCATCAACCTGCGCGACGACCTTGGAGGGCTGCACATGTGGCGCGCCCTTGGTCCTGATGAACTCCTCCGCCAGGTCCACGAGACGCCAGAAGCCCGCTCCGTGCGGCGTGTGGCCTTCGAGTCAGGCAACAGAGATTCGTTCGAGATGGAGGTGCCGGGCAGGCAGGGAGACCGGCTGGTTGGTCTATCCATGCCGATGCGGGTGCGCGATCAGGTGATCGGGCTGCTCGAGGTCTACGGCCCGGGACGACTGGCCGAGAGCGAGACGGCTGACACGTTCGCCAGCCTGGCGAACCAGGCCGCGAGCGCGCTGGAGAACGCCAGGTTGTACGAGGAGCTGGCAGGGCGCGAGCGACAGTTGCACGACCTGGTCGTCCAGCTCCTCGCGGCCCAGGAAGAGGAGCGGCGCAGCATAGCCTACGACATCCACGACGGCCTGGCCCAGACCGCCGCCGCCGCCCACCATCATCTCCAGGCCTTCGCGCGTCACCATCCGCCCGACTCGGCCGACGGCCGGCAGGCGCTCGACGAAGCACTCGATCTCGTCAGGGAGGTGGTCGGAGAAGCGCGGCACGTGATCCATGATCTGCGCCCCACGGTGCTCGACGACTTCGGCCTGGCCGCCGCCGTCCGGCTGCAGGTCGAGACGCTCCGATCAGAGGGCTGGGAAGTCGGGCTCGAAGAGGCACTGGGCGATGAACGTCTGCCGCCCGAGATAGAGACGACGCTCTTCAGGGTCGCACAGGAGGCGCTGACGAACGTACGCAAACACGCACGGGCCTCCAGGGTGCGCGTGGCACTCGACCGCTCGAGGAGGGCCGTCCGCCTCCTGGTCAGTGACGAGGGGCGCGGCTTCAGGTCGGACGAGGTGACGAAGGGCAACGGTCCCGGCGAGAGAATCGGCCTCTCGGGAATGCGCGAGAGGGTATCCTTGCTAGGTGGGAAGTTCGAACTCCACAGCGAGCCGGGGTCGGGCACGACGGTAACGGCGGAAATTGAACTACCGGCAATCAGGGAGGACGCCGATCATGCATGATGAGATAAAGCGGCTCGTCCTCGCCGACGATCACCATCTTCTGCGCAGAGGATTCCGGAGCTTGCTGAGCGGTGAGCCCGGACTCGAGATCGTCGGCGAGGCCTCCAACGGCAGGGAGGCCGTCGAAATCTGCCGGCGTTTGGATCCGGACCTCGTCCTGATGGACGTCCGCATGCCCGAGATGGACGGCATTACGGCAACTCGCGAGATCAAACGCGAGCAGCCAGGCGTAGGCGTCTTGATAGTGACGATGCACGAGAACCCGGACTACCTCCTGGAAGCGCTGGAGGCGGGCGCAGCAGGCTACGTGCTCAAGGACGCCCCCGCGGACCGCCTGATCAGCGCGGTCCACAGGACGTTGAATGGCGAGTCTCCGCTTAACCAGGAACTCGCCACGCAGCTCCTCCGACGCCTGGCAGAAGAGAAACAGAAGACGCCTCCGAGCCCGTCGAAGCGCCGTGAGCCACCGGGCGATGCGCTGACCCCGCGCGAGGCGGAGGTCCTGCAACTCCTGACCACAGGGCAGACTAACCAGCAGATCGCGCAGACGCTGACCATAAGCAAGGGGACGGCCAAGGTGCACGTGGAACGCATCATCCGCAAACTAGGGGTCTCGGACCGTACCCAGGCTGCCGTGCGCGCCATCGAGCTCGGGTTCACCTCTTCAGACTCTGGCAGGTAGAGTCCCCGGTTCGTAAATATGCCAAGTGGCATATGCAAAATACGCCACCCGGCGTACGCGAGAACACCCCCTCTCACCATATAATCAGCGTATGGACCTGATCACGAGCCTGGATCTGCCAGGGCTATGCTGAACCCGACGGAAGAACCGGCTATCGTCGCCATCCTTGGCGGTAATCCCGTGATAGGCAAGGCCCTCGAGTCGTTGCTCCGCTCCGCCGACTACGTGGCACAATTTTTCTCCGAGTATCCCGAAGACGAGGCAGAGCCGCTAGGGGATGCGCGTGTCGCGCTAATCCTGCCAGCCCTGAGTAGCGCGCATCAGGAAGCCCTCATAGAGCTGATCAGGGCCACCCCTTCGACGACGAACCTGCCGCTGATCGAGCTGATCACGACCCCGACCGAGAACGGGAACGGCCAGGTAACACGCGTGCCCTGGCCCTGCGGTATAGAGGACCTGAGCCGATTTATCGACGAGGAGCTGCTGGGAGCCCCCCACAACGGACGGCACCCTTAGGCTCTCGCTCCCGAAGTCCCCGGCGTCAGCCGCAACTCCCCTCGTACAGGTCGCAGAGATCTCTCAGGAAGCCTCCTCCGAAGACGCCTGGTATGTGCCGTAAACACATAAGTTTCATTTGCTAGTATAATTTGCACGAGATTGGCGCGGCCCCGGCGAGGGTTGTGCCCGGCATGGGTATTGTGTAAGGACGAGGAGGTTTCGGTTGACGGAGGAGAGAGGAGTCGTGTCCGGCATGGACCCGGCCGAGCTCTGGCGCCAGTGGATGGAGTCGGGGAGCAGGATGTGGTCTGAGATGGCCCGCGGTGCCCAGAAGGAGGGTCAGGTAGACCCCTACGGCGTCTACCGCCAGTGGTTCGAGGGCATGCGTGAGATGCAGGAGCGCATGATCGGGGCTGTCCCCGAGCCTGTGGCCGGCGCCCCTGGGGTTCAGGACCTCTGGCAGCGGTGGTTCGAGATGGCTACGGACTCCTGGCGCAAGAGCGCGGAGTTGAACCAGGCCGCGACGGAGATCCTGCCGCGCTGGATACAGATGCTCGAGGAGGCGCGGACCAATTTGCTCGCTGGCGGCGCGCCGCCGAGCGACCCTTTGCAGCTCGCGACCCAGTGGTACAACGCCACGAGCGGCCCCTTCTCTGACTTCGTAGGCGATGTCATCGAGCGCGAGGAGTTCCTCGAGCCTTCGAGCCGCTTCCTCCAGAGCTACGCGAGCTTCTACAAGGTCTTCAAGCGCAACTCCGAGGAGTATCTCAAGAACCTCCAGCTCCCCGTCCGCTCAGACATCACGAGGATAGCAGGCCTGGTGGTCAACCTCGAGGAGAAGGTCGACCGTATCGAGGAGGTCCTCGAAGACTTCGAGTACGGTTACGCAGAGCCGGCCACGACGGAGTCGGTCAAGGCGCTCGAGACGCGCCTGGATCGGGTCGAGGGCAAGCTCGACCGGCTGCTCTCGGCGCTCGAAAACGATAGCGCGCAGCAGGTCGCCGAGACGAACGGCTCCGGCGCCAAGGCCACCGACGCCGCCAGACGCAAGGCGGGTGAGCTTGGCGTGAACCTGTCCGAGGTAGAAGGGACGGGGGCCGACGGCCAGATCACCGTCGAGGACGTGCGCAAGAAGGGAGAGAGCTAGATGACCGAGACGGCCAACTACGGCGCGGTTCCTACCTCGGGCGAGCACGCCATACCCGCGGACGTCGAGAACTTCTTCGACAAGTACAGCCGCGGGATGAGGATCGTCGTCGAGGGGGCCCAGGCCGACACGGGCCAGACGCCCAAGGAGACGGTCTGGACCAAGAACAAGGCGAAGCTCTACCACTACGCGCCGAACGCAGAGAAGAAGTACCCCGTCCCCATCCTCATGGTCTACGCCCTCATCAACCGACCCTACATCCTCGACCTCATGCCGGGCAACAGCTTTATCGAGTACCTGGTCGGAGAGGGCTTCGACGTATACATGCTCGACTGGGGGATCCCAGGCGACGAGGACAAGGACCTCACCTTCGAAAACTACGTACTCGATTACCTCCCGAGGGCGGTAAAGAAAGTACTCAGGCACTCGCACTCCGATGAGTTCACCCTGCTCGGCTACTGCATGGGTGGAACGATGAGCGCCATGTACGCCTCGCTCTTCCCCGAGCACCTCAAGAACCTCATCCTCATGACCGCCCCCATAGAGTTCCCCGAGGGCGAGATGGGCCTCTACAGCCTCTTCACGAGCGAGAAGTACATGAACCCGGGACTGCTCGCCGACGCCTTCGGCAACATCCCAGGCGACCTCATCGATACGGGCAACAGGATGCTAAAGCCCGTAACCAACTACGTCGGCACCTACGTCAACATGTGGGAGCGTATCTTCGAGGAGAAGCCGATGGAGACCTGGCTCGCGATGAACAAGTGGGTCAACGACGGTCCTCCCTTCCCCGGCGCGACGTTCAGGCAGTGGATCACGGAGTTCTACCAGCAGAACAAGCTGGCCAGGGGCGAGATAGTCCTGCGTGGCCGCCGCATCGACCTCTCGAAGATAGAGGTTCCGCTCCTCAACATTGCGGGCAAGAAGGACCACATCTGCACCCTGCCGCAGGCCGAGGCAACGATGAACCTCGTCGGCAGCCAGGACAAGGAGTTCTTCGTCCTCGACGCAGGTCACGTCGGCCTCATGACGGGCCGCGGCGCCAAGAAGGGCCTCTGGCCCAAGGTGAGCGACTGGCTAAAGCCCCGCTCCGGCGCCTAGAGAGAGCACGACATCGAGCATCCCGAGGGGACGGTCATTCCGACCGTCCCCTCTACGTTCTCCGGCCTTCCGTGGTCCCTCGTATGACATCCGTCACCCTGAACTCACGACGATCTTCACTACCGGGCACCACGGCGCATCCATAGACTCCTCGATAAACGTCAGAGGAGGTGTGATGCGAGATCAGACAGGACAACTCGAGAAGCTGGGAGAGGATTGGGCCGTGGCCGAGTTGCGCGGCGACACCGCCTCCCTCGGACGCGTCCTGGCCGACGACTTCGTCGCCGTCGGGCCGCGAGGCTTCATGCTGACCAAAGAGGAGTGGCTCTGGCGGCACGAGTCGGGGAACCTGACCTACGAATCCTTCGAATGGGACGAGGTAACGGTCCGCGTCCACGGGGACGCTGCGGTGATGATTGGCCGCCAGACGGCCAGGGGCAGATACCAGGATGGGGACTTTCGGTACGAGATCCAGGACCAGTTCCGCGCCACGCTCCTCTTCGTCGAAGAGCAGGGGCGCTGGCTTATGCTCGGTTTGCACCTGAGCCCCATCGCAGGCCCCCCGGCCGGCAGCCGGGACTAGAGGAGAAGCGCATGGCTCACGTCGTCGAAAAAGAGGAGCTACCGCACAGCGAGACGGCGCACAGGTTCGAAGGGTATTTGCACGGTGACGTGAACGTCTCATTCTTCCTCATCAACGCGCAAGGTGGTGGGCCGGGTATGCACACCCATCCCTACGAAGAGGTGTTCGTGATCCAGGAGGGCGACGTCAACTTCACCGTGGGAGACGCCACTATCGAGGCGAAGGCGGGCCAGATCCTGGTCGTACCGGCAGGCGTACCCCACAAGTACGTCAACTCCGGAAGGGCCAGGCACATCGACATCCACACGAGCGG
>CADDZK010000114.1 GCA_902812425.1 Actinomycetota bacterium | reverse complement strand
CGACGCGGCGAAGGAGAGGGTCGGTAGGCCATCGATCCTCGTCAACGCCGCTGCCCACTCCGTCAGGGACGGCTTCGAGGCGCTCGACGCCGCGCGCCTCGACGCGCACTACGCCGTCAACGTGCGGGCGATGGCGCTCCTCAGCGTCCTCTTCGCGCGGCGCTATCAGGGTGAGCCAGGGGGCAGGATCGTCAACTTCAGCTCGGGACAGTCGCTCGCGCCGATGCCGGGGGAGCTGGCATACATCATCACAAGGGGGCCATCGAGGCGTTCACGAGGACGCTCGCGGTCGAGGTCGGACACAAGGGCATCACGGTAAACGCCATAGACCCAGGGCCTACGGATACGGGCTGGATGAGTGAGGAGTTAAAGCGGGAACTTGCGCCCAAATTCCCTTCGGGGAGGATCGGACGGCCCGAGGACGCGGCGAGGCTCGTGGCTTTCCTGGCGAGCGACGAGGCGGCCTGGATCACAGGCCAGACCATCCACTCCGACGGTGGTTTCTTCCGTTCCTGAGCGGCACATCCGACATCCTTGCGCTACCATTACGTCTTCATGAAGGTCTCCGAAAAGATACGCAAGCTCTTTCGCGAGCCGCCGAAGACGCTCTTCGAAGACCCGCACGATGAGACCTTCGAGGCGCCGGTGAAGGGGCCGCTCTTCTCGGACTCCACACTCTACGCGCTCCTCGCCGTCTTCGGCGTCTCCCTCATGCTGACCGCCGACTGGTTCGGGCTCCTGCTCCTCAACTCCGAGGGCGTCTTCGGGCGGATCGGGCCCCTCAACACCGTGCGCGTGACGGCCGTCCTGATGACCGGGATAGCCATCCCCTCGGCCCTCCTGATGTTCCACTACAAGCGCCTCTACTCGTACACGTCGGACGAAAACGTCTTCTTCGCCATCACCTTCTCGCTCTCTTTCCTCCTCGGCTCCCCGTGCGCCCTGGCGGGGATCTTTGGATAGCTTTCAGCGATCAGGCAGAGCTAGCAACCGACCGGCGAAAGCGCTACCATCCGCCGATGAGAACTCCGTTGTTAGTGGGCGCAGCGCGATCCGCCAGTATGCTGACGGCTGATGGCTGACGGCTCCATACGCTTCGAGCGCGGTCTGTCTTCACCCAACGAGGTCTTCGGAGATGGTGGGAAGGCGTTCCCCCACTACCGTCCCGTGCTCGAAGAGATGGAGCGGATGGGGCTTGAGGAATGGGGGAAGAGGACCCGTCGGGCGCACGGGTGGCTGTTGGAGGAGCAGCGAGAGCTGGGAATGGACCCCGACGATGGGATCCACCCGACCGACTACGTGCCCCGCGTCCTGTCCGCCGCGGACTGGGCAGTTCTGGAGCGGGGGCTCACGCAGCGGATGCTCGCCGTCAACGAGTGGCTCAGACGCCTGGAGGCCGGAAAAGACGAGGTCGTCCCCGAGAAGGTGGTAGAGAGCAGCACCCTCTTCGACGCCTCAATCCCCACCAGGTTCGGGGACGTCCCCAACCGGCAGATGGGCTTTGACATAGTCGCCGCCGAGGGTGGAGCCGGCGGGTGGGATTACCTGGTGATCGAGGACAACGCCAAGATGCCCGTCGGCATCGAGCCTATGAGCTTGCTCAGGGCGAGGACCCCTGGCGTGCTACCCGAGTCCTACGCGGCGCTCGGGGTGAGGTCTCTCGAAGGGCTCATGGAGCGCTTCGGCGAGGTCGTGCGTGCCGCCTCGCCGTACCCCGACCCGACGGTGGCGATCCTCTCCACGGGTCCCAAGGATCAGTACTACCTCGACCACAAGGTCTTCGCCAAAGAGCTCGGGGCGATCCTAGCCGAGCGGCACGAGGTCGAGCTCGACCGTAACGGCTACCTCCTCCACAAAGAGAGCGGTCGCCGCATAGACGTCATCTACGAGCGCATCGAGGACGGCAGGATCTACGACGACATACCCGGCCTGATCGACTCCCAGGCAAGGGGCCTCATCCACGCCGTCTTCGCCCCCAACCTCGGCATCGCCGACGACAAGGGCGTCTATCCCTTTATCCCCGAGATGATCAGGACCTACCTCGCCGAGGAGCCGGTGCTGAACAACGTCGAGACCTACTCGCTCGCGGTCGAGGAGGAGCGGCGCTACGTCATGGACCACTTCGACGAACTCGTGGTAAAGAGTCGCAGCGGCTGGGGAGGCAAAGACGTACTCATCGCCCCCGAGGAGTCAGGGGAGGAGATCGAGGAGTTCCGCAAGAAGGTGGAGGAGAACCCGGTCGAGTACGTCGCCCAGGAGATGATAGATTTCTCGACCCATGTCCTCTGCGAGACAGGCGAAGAGGGCTTCATCCTGCGCGACGCTCATGCCGACTACCGCATCCACACCCTCGCCCCCGACGCCCAGAGTGTCGAGGTCGTCCCCGGCGCGATGACGAGGGTCGCCGCCCCTGGCAGCAGGCTGGTCAACGTCTCCAGTGGCGGCAAGATGAAGGACACCTGGGTCCTGGCCTCACGTTAGATGCGTTCTGGCGCGTGCGGACGGCGCTCAAATGTAGTTATCTGCGCGATGTGAGAAACCTTGGCCAAACTCCTTGCGGCACGCGGACCATATGAAGCTCTTGATCGCGAACAACCAGCTCGAGTACCGTGCCGGGAGCGAGCTCCATACTGTAGACCTGTGCCGGGGATTCCGGCGGGCGGGGCACACGGTCACCGTGTTCACTTTGAAACCCGGAATGATGGCGGACACCCTGAGAGAGGAAGGATTTCCGGTCTCCTCGCTGCCGGATCTCCGCTCCTTGAGCGCAGAGGACTTCGACCTCATCTATCTGCATCACGCCACCTGTGAAGTCATTCTGGGGATGATCTTTGCCGGCAGAATCCCAATCGTTCGCGGTTATCTCGGCATCGTTCCACCCCTCGAAAAGCCCTTGAGCGGCGATTTCCTGAGCGGAAAGGCTTATGGTTCGGAGCTGGTCGAGCAGACCTACGCCGATTACCGCAACGACGTTCCCTCGGTGATCTCGCGCAACATCTACGACGACCACCAGATCCCCATCGACGCCGCCATCGGGGAGCCTCCGCGGGGTAGGCCCGACTTCACCGTCGTCAGCAACCATCTCGTCCCTGAGCTCTCCGATCTGCTGGAAGCGACCGCGGAGGAAGGCCTCTGCCGCTTCACCCATTTCGGGCGTCCGCACAACAGCGTGCCCATCACTGCCGAGCTTCTGGCGCCCTTCGATGCCGTGATCACCATAGGGCGCACGGTCCCGCTGACCGCGGCCCTGGGGAGACCGGTGTATATCTGCGACGAGAACGGGGCGGATGGCTGGCTGACGGCTGAGAACTTCAGCGAGTGCCAGAGAAACAGCTTCTCCGGCCGGGCACTCGGCGCAAAGGACTGGGGGCTCGTTCGGGAGCAGTTGCTCGACACGAGTCTGTGGCCAAGCCTGGACGACCTCGCCTGGCTTCGAGAAAGGGTCGGGCGCGACCATTCCCTCTCGCGCCGCGTCGAGCAACTGGAGTCGTTCTTCGCCAGGGTGATCGAAGAGTCCCCACCCCCGTACCACCTCCCGGGGGTTACGAGGCGGTGCTGCAGTTCATCGAGGAGAGAGAGGACGCCATCCATGCGCTGCGAGGCGAGCGGCACAGGCTCCTCGATAACCTCGCCCAGACGAGAGAGAGGGCGAAGACCCATGCGCACCAGCTCGGCTCCAGGATCGAACGACTCGAGGCTCGAAACCAGCACCTGGAATCGCGGGTGCAGGACTTGAACCGGCAACTGAGCGACATAAGAAGCTCGAGGACCTGGAGGGTCCTGACCAGGATCAACCAGCTGAGGGCCACAGCACGCGGGCTTCGGCGAAGAGGCAAGTAATCCAGAGAATCCCCTGATGGGGAGCATTTGCGAATCTTCCTGCGCAACCTCCAGTCTCTCCCTGAGAAGGGATTACGCTCTCTTCTGCGTCCTCGGCCGGTCTGGTATTTTCTCTCTATGGATTGGCTGCTCGTACCCGTAGGCGTACTCTTGATCTTCGTGGGCGTCGTTGACGTCTTCTTCACGGTGCTCCACTACGACGGCTTCGGGTTTCTCTCCAGCCGCCTGTACCACAGACTGTACGACCTGGTGCGGTTCGTCACGCGACCTCTGCCGCGCAAGTACCGGGCTCTGGGGCTCTCGACGGCGGCCCCGCTCATGGTCCCCGTCACGATCGTCGTCTGGATCTTGCTCGTCTCCTGGGGTTACGCCCTGGTGTACTACGCAGGCATGGTCAACGGGGATTTCTCGCTCTCGGTGGGACCTCTCGACCCGTCCTTCATGGAATCGCTGTACTTCAGCGGGATCACCATCTCCACCTTGGGATTGGGCGACATCACGCCGACGAGCGCCTTCTTCCAGGTGATAGCCGTCTCCGAGGCCCTGACGGGTTTCGGCATCCTGACGCTCGCGATCACCTACGTGCTCGGCATCTACGGGATCTTCCAGCAGCTTGGCGTCCTCTCCGCGGGACTCTACCACCAGGCGCAGGACACCAGTGATCCTCTCAGCATTCTCACACCACACTTCCCTGACGGCCAGCACAGGGGCCTGGAGACGCACATGATGCAGCTCCACCGCGGCATCGTAGAGATCTACGAAGGGATAAGGCGCTACCCGATCGTCTACTACTACCATAGCCGTCGCGCCTACCGCTCCCTGCCATACACGTTCCGCATGATAGGCGGCATGGCGGGCGCCCTCCGCTGGGGCCTCCCGACGCACCATCCTGGCAGCCGGACCCCCTGGCTATCGACCCTCATCGCAGGCCTTGAGAACGTCGAGGCCTACCTCGAAGATCGCTTTCTCTCCGAAATCCTCGAAGACGCCCCCGAGCCGGTCCCCTACGAGACCTTCCAGGCTGCCCTCGAAAGAGATAAGGAGCCGACAGACCCCTGGCTCGACGGTTTCCTCCGCATAAACGCTTTCATGCACGATCTCGCGCGCCTCAAAGACGACCCCGACCCGGAAGAAGCCTACGAGCGTTATAACGAGTGGCTACCCTTCGCCCACCGCAACCGCACCTTCTACGAAGCCCTCGCCAGGGATCTCGGCTACGAGCTCGACGAACTCGAAGGCGGGCCTGGGGAGTTGATCTTCTAACTCGACAATTCTGCTGCCATGAGCGTCAGGCCGCCGTCAACGACGAACGAGGCGCCCGTTGCGTAGGATGACTTCTCCGAGGCCAGGAAGGCGACCCAGGCGGCGATCTCTCGCGCGTGTCCGGGGCGGCCGAGCGGCAGGTTCGGGCGCTCGATGGTCGTCGGGTCCTCGTCCTCGGCGCCGGTCATGGGCGTTGAGATCTCACCCGGACCTATCGCGTTGACCAGGATTCCGTACTCCGCCAATTCCATAGCCATGACCTTGGTCAGCATCCCGAGGCCCCCCTTCGACGCGCAGTACGCAGAGGCGCCCGTGCGAGGGATGTGCTCGTGGACGGAGGTGATGTTGATGATCCTGCCGCCGCTGCCGGCGTCGACCATCCTCCTCGCCGCCCTTTGTGCGCACAGGAAAGCCCCCGTGAGGTTGGTGTCTATGACCTGCATCCACTCCTCGTAAGAGAGCTCCAGAAAGTCGCCCGTAGGGTCGCCTGTGCCCGCGTTGTTGACGAGGACGTCAACGCCGCCTAAAGAGTCTGCAAGGTCGTCGATCACGTCCGCCGCTTGTGGCAGCTCCGTGAGGTCCAACCTTCGTACCTCGCCCGTGCGGCCAGCGGCCCGCACGGCGTCGAGCGTCTCCTGCGCCCCTGCCTCGTCGGTGCGGTAGGTGATGCCGATATCGAACCCGCTCTCCGCGAGCTCCTTCGCCGACTCCTGCCCGATCCCCGAGTCCGATGCCGTTACTATGGCTACAGGGCTCATGCCCCCTCCTATCTTCACGGAAACCTGCTCACCCGACTCTATGCCCCGGAGCCAGAGAGCACAAACGGAGACGTTACTGGCCGGAGTCGCCTGTGTCTTTCGGAGCGGGTGGCTTGCGCCTCCGGCCGGAGAGGGCGGTCCGGGCTGCGCGCAGCACCCCGAGGCCCCCGTAGATGGCGCCGGCGGCACCCAGAGGCCAGGCGAGAGAGCGCGGGAAGCGGAGGCTTAGAACGGAGGCCCCGAGCAGGGCACCGCTGGCAGCGGCGGCAAGGGCCTGTTCGTGGGTCTCCAGCGGATAGCCGCTCTTCTGGAGGGCCGTGGTCCCGACCCTGAGGACGGTGGCCGACCCGCCCGAGCCGCTCCCCACGACGCCCCTGCGCGCCTCGCGGTCGGAGGTCTGTATCGGACGCTCGGGACGCACCCGAGGGTGCGCGGCCGTTCCGGCGAGGCGGACCTCACGGGCGTTGGAGAGATCCTCTTCGAAGAGCGCTTCCATCTGGGCGGCGAAACCCGTGTCCTCGGCCACGAGGTCTATCTCCCAGTTGGCGACGAGGCTGGCGAAGTTCAGGTTCGTCGAGCCGACCTTCGACCACCAGCCGTCTGCGACGAGGGTCTTGGCGTGGATCATCGGTCCGCCGTACTCGAAGATGCGGACCCCCGACTCGAGGAACTGCCTGTAGCCGGTGCGCGAGAGCGCCCCGATCCAGGGCAGGTCGTTGGTCGCGGGCACGAGGACACGCACGTCCACCCCGTCGCGCGCCACGGACATGAGGGACTGGGAGAGGATCGCCATCGAGAGGAAGTAGGCGTCGGTGATCCAGAGCCGACGCTCGACCCCAGCCGTGAGCAACTGCAGCATCCGCAATGTCCGCATCCTGCGCGGCTCCTGGACGACCACGCGCGCCGCCTCTTCGCCGACCCGCGGCATGCTCCCGGGATCGGGGCATTCCGCCTCGGGAAGCGACCCGCCGGCGACGCGCCACAGCCCTGCGAAGGCCCGCTCGACCTCGGCGACGGCAGGGCCACGGACGCCGACGGCCGTGTCCCTGTAAGGGAGCCTCGTCTCGGGAGAGGTCACCAGCCACCCTTCCGAGATGCATACACCCCCCGTCGAGGCGTACTCGCCGTCGACCGCCAGGAGCTTGCGGTGGTCGCGGCGGATGGAGCCGAGCGGGCCGCCGAGGGTAGGCGGGTTGACCACCCTGACTTCGACGCCGGCCTCCCGCATCCTGCGCCAGAAGGAGCGCCGCACGTCCAGGCAACCGAACCAGTCGTAGAGCACGCGGACGCTCACGCCCTCCCTGGCCTTCTCGACCAGAGCCTGCGCGAACCTCTCCCCGACCTCGTCATCCTTGAAGATATAGTTGTCTAGGTGGACCCAGCGCTCCGCGCGACCGATGGCGGCGAGCCAGTCTTCGTAGGTATCGGGGCCGTTCCTCAGGAGCTCCAGCCTGTTGCCCTCCCGCAAGGGTGCGTCGCTGGTGCGCGCCAGGGCGCGGTCAAGCCCCTCGCGCCGGAACCCGCCCGACACCGGCCTTACCGCAGATGCTCGCTCTTCCGTCTCCAGCCCCGGCCTCCTCGCGAACGGTGGGATCCCACTCTACCCCGTCTCCACGAATCCGTCGGCGCAGGGATCTTCCTGCGCCGAACCGGACGCGAGCCCTCTCGGCCCGGCCTACAGCCCGGAGAGGGCGCGCCGCATGGCCTCCCAGGCGAGGGTGGCGCACCGGAGACGGTTGCGGGCCTGCACTATGCCCTTGAGGGCAACGAGTTCCCCCAGCTCTTCGTTCTCCTGCGTGCGCATCATCTCGAGGAAGGCCTCTATCTTCTCCTGCGCCTCGTCGCGGCTCTTGCCCGTGAGTTGCTCCGTGAGCATCGAGGCTGAGGCCTGCGAGATGGAGCATCCGCGTCCCGTGAAGCTCACCTCTTCGAGGGTGCCACCCCGCAGGTTCGCGTAGACCGTTACGTGATCGCCGCACAGAGGATTGTGTATGTGTTCCTCGATATCCGCCTCTTCCAGCCCGCGCCTGTTGCGCGGGCGCTGGAAATGGTCGAGGACTATCTCTTTGTAGAAGCTCTGCATCACCTTACGGGAAATTGTATCAGCAGCGTACCTGACCTCGCGCTACTCTCTGCATCGCCTTACAGCCCGTGGCGACGGTGCCACCCTGCGATGGACTCTTCCGGCCACAGGTCGAAGTGGCGCTCGTTCTCGCCCTCGGGGATTGTGCACCAGGGCGCCGCGAATTCCAGCGCGACGTGTACCCGCTCCGGCGGCTTCGGCAGAGGGGTGTCTACCGCCGAGGCGAAGGGGTGGACCAGATCGGGCCACCGCGGGTCGTAGAGCCAGAGGAAGCTACCGCAGAGCTTGCAGAAGTTCCGCTCCGCCTCGCTGACAGGCACCTCACCAGGCCCGCCACGGTCGTAGAGCTTCGCGTTGTAGACGGAGAGGTTCTCTGCGCCTTCGACCTCCAGGGTGTTCGCGTCGGCGCCGAGGTTGATCGCATACCCGCCTCCGCCCGCCGTCTTGCGGCAGATGGAACAATAGCACGCCTGATACGGATACGGCGTCTCCGACTCCACCCTGAATCTCACAGCCCCGCAGTGGCAAGACCCTTCGAGCAGCACGTTCGCTACCTCCTGAGGCCTCTCCTGCCGCCGACCTTGACCCGCTTCGTGTTGAGCGCCACGTAGACGTTCCCGTCCTCGACCTTCACCTCGTGCTTTGGGACGGGCTTCACGGCGGGCAGGCTCTTCGCTGCGCCACTCTTCACGTCGAACTTCGCGCCGTGGAGGGGACACGTCACTACGGAGTCCTCGAACTCGCCCTCGCTCAGGTGGGTGAACTGGTGGGTGCAGACGTCCTCGAAGGCGTGGAACTCGCCATCCACGTTGCAGAGGGCGACGAAGCGGTCCTCGACTACGTACTGTTTGATCTCCCCCGGAGAGACCTCGTCCACGGGGCCTAGCTTGTGGAACTCGGCCACTAGGCGACCCGCTCCTCGAAGCCGAGCCCGATCTTGCCCTCTATGGCCCGGTCGAGCTTGTCTTTCAAACCTTTGAGGGGGATCCTGCTGGTGATCTCTCCGAAGAACCCGAAGACCACTAGCTTCTCGGCCTCGCGGCGCGGGATGCCGCGGCTCATGAGATAGAAGAGCTCGGTCTCGTCGACCTGCCCCGTCGTCGAGCCGTGCGAGCATTTGACGTCGTCGGCCATTATCTCCAGGTTCGGCAAAGACACCGCGAAAGCGTCGTCGGTACCCAGAATGAGGTTCCGGTTCGTCTGGTAGGCGTCGGTCTTCTGCGCCCCCGGCTCGACCCTGATGAGCCCCGAGAAGACGGCGATGGATTCGTCGCGCAGGGCCCCTTTGTACAGGAGGTCGGAGTGGGCGTTCGGCGCGATGTGGTCCTGCAAAGTGTGGTGATCGAGGACCTGGTTCTGGTCAGCGAAGTAGAGGCCGAGCATCTCCGAGTCGCCTCCCGACGCCGACAATCCAGCCTCGACGTTGGTGCGGGAGAGCTGTGAGCCGAAGGAGACGACGAGGCTGTTGATCGTCGCGTCCTTCTCGGTTCTGGAGCGGATGGTGTTGAAGTGGAGCACGTTGCGCTCCCAGTTCTGCAAGGAGACGTAGCGCAGATTCGCGCCCTCCCCGACGTACAGCTCGACGGCCCCGTTGGAAAAGGCCGGATCTTCACCGTCGGCGGAGGCGTACTCGTCGATGTACGTGACGCTCGCGCCCTCCTCGATCACGACGAGGGTGCGCGGCATGATGGAGCCGACAACATCGAGCCAACGGTAGCTCTGGATCGGCAACTCCACATCGACCCCGCGCGGCACGTATAGGAACGAGCCCCCTGAGAAAGCCGCCGCGCTCAGCGCCGCGAACTTGTCGTAGTCGCCGGGCACGAGCCCGAAGAGCTTCTCCCTGACCAGGTCCTCATGCTCCGCGAGCGCGGTGTGCAGGTCCGTGAAGACGATGCCCTTGCGCGAGAGCTCTTCATCGACCCGACTAAAGGCCGTCTCGGAGTTGTGCTGCACGAGCAGGGCCGAGTTCTCCTCGCCCTCGGCTATGAGCCGCTGGACGGCGTCAGGCAGGTCTGCCTCCCGACTCACGTCGGGGCTCGGGGCGTAGGGGAGGAAGTCCTCTATCCTGACGTCCGAGATGTCCGTGTAGCGCCACGCCTCGTCCCGGATCGTCGGCATCGGCAGAGCCTCGAAGCTCCGCCACGCCTCCAGGCGCCTCTCGGTGAGCCAGCCAGGCTCGTCCTTGAAAGAGGAGAGCGCCTTCACGGTCTCCGCGCTAATGCCTTTGCTCTTCAGAACTTCGGGCACGCCGTTCGTGCTCATATATCACCTCTCCTGTAAAGGGATAGGGGCGAGCCCGAAGAGAGCCCACCCCAAAGAAACTCGCCTGCAAATATCGTTTTCGGTCTCTAGCCGACCGAGCCTTCCATCTCGAGTTGGATCAGGCGGTTCAGCTCGATGGCATACTCGAGTGGGAGCTCCTTGGCGATGGGCTCGATAAAGCCGTTGACGACCATCGCCATGGCCTCTTCTTCCGAAAGCCCGCGGCTCATGAGGTAGAAGAGCTGGTCCTCCCCGACCTTGGAGACGGTCGCCTCGTGCTCGGTGTTTACCTTCTTCTCCTCGATCTCGATGTACGGATAGGTGTCCGTCCTGGCCTTCTCGTCCAGAAGAAGCGCGTCGCACTCGACCCTGCTCTTGGAGTTGACCGCGCCCTCGTGCACCTTGAGAAGCCCGCGGTACGTCGAGCGTCCCGTCCCCTTGGAGATCGACTTCGACGTGATGAGGCTCGACGTGTTCGGCGCGGCGTGGACGACCTTGCCGCCGGCATCCTGGTGCTGCCCGTCGCCCGCGTAGGCGACGGAGAGGATCTCACCGCGCGCACCCTCGCCCATGAGGTAGACGGCGGGGTACTTCATCGTGAGCCTGGAGCCGAGGTTCCCGTCGACCCACTCGATGGTCGCGTTCTCGTAGGCCGCGCCACGCTTGGTGACGAGGTTGTAGGTGTTGTGCGACCAGTTCTGGATGGTGGAGTACCTGATCCTCGCCCCAGGCTTCGCTATCAACTCGACGACGGCCGAGTGCAGCGAGTTCGAGGTGTACGTCGGGGCCGTGCAACCCTCGATGTAGTGGACGTAAGAATCCTCGTCGGCGATGATGAGCGTCCGCTCGAACTGGCCCATGTTCTCCGCGTTGATGCGGAAGTACGCCTGAAGCGGGATGTCCACGCTCACGCCTGGCGGGATGTACACGAACGAGCCGCCGGACCAGACCGCCGAGTTGAGCGCCGCGAACTTGTTGTCGTTGGGCGGAATGATGGTCCCGAAGTACTCGCGCACGATGTCCTCGTGCTCCCTCAAGCCTCCGTCCATGTCGAGGAAGATGACAC
>CADDZK010000113.1 GCA_902812425.1 Actinomycetota bacterium | reverse complement strand
GTCTGGAGGAGGCGGACTAGGAGGTTTTCTGAAGAAGATCATCGACTTCTTCTTTGGCTAGGCCTCCGAAGGAGGCTTCCGGCAAGGTGGCAGGTCTCACTTGAGACCTACCCCTTCTTCTGCCTTCAGGCACATGTGGAGCACGCAGAAGAACGAGCAGCCAGGTACGCGAGCGTCTGGATACAGCCTGCGCCCGGCGGAATAGCAGGACGACCCCGCTCGGCGAATAAGGATCTCATTCACCGGTGCTGGTAAAGAACAGCTTCTCGCAAGTTCATGCCAGGGACCGTAGACAGGTCCAGCCTGCTAGTTCGCCCGACTTTGTTCAACCTCCGTGCTCAGGACGTACCAAGACGATATCAGGTGACGTGGCGCGAGCGCGCCCGGCCAAATTGCTGCGCGGCTTTCATCGACGAGCGATCGAACGGCTCTCGAACCGTTTTGCGTGCAAGACCCGATGATCCAGCCCATCCCGAATACATGAATTCAAAAGGGCTTACGAGCGATCTTCGATGGGAGTTCTCCAGCACTCTTCGCGCTCTCAGGTGGCGAGAGGGGTTGCTTCGCCGGCCATCTGAACGTAGCTTATCTCGGTCACCTGGATATCTAGTGAGGAGGAGAGCTTTGCTCATCACGAGCTTCTACGGCTTGCTGCTCGTTCTGGCAGCGGTCGCGGTAGCCGTTGCCGGTTTGCTGTTGACGCAGCGCCTGATCCCTCTCTCCGTCCGCGAGCGGCACAACGCAACTACCGGCATCATCTACGCCGCCGTCTACGTCATGTTCGGCGTTTCGGTCGGGTTTTCGCTCTATGTGGTGTGGCAGCAATACAACACGACCCGCCAGATAGTACATGACGAGGCTGTCGCCGTGAGGCAGGTGTACAGCCTGGCCGAGAGTATGCCCGAGCCGGAGAAGAGCAGGGTTCAGGGACTCGCGGTCTCTTATGCCAGAGAGGTAGTAGACGAGGAATGGCCCCTGATGAAGGACGGTCGATCTAGCTCGCACGCTGAGACAGATCTCCAGAAACTGCGCCGAAGCGTGCAAGATTGGGAGCCCCACACGGATGCCCAGGACGGGCTGTACGACGAGACCCTGGCGGAACTGGACCAGCTGGAAGATAACAGGGAATTCCGACTGGTGGCCATCAACGAGGGTATCCCGTACATAGTGTGGGTCGTGCTCGTGACGGGGGGAATGCTCACGGTCGCTTTCACCTACCTCTTCGGGATGGAGCGCCTCTGGCTGCACGCCGTGGCGGTTGCGGGGCTGGCCATACTCGTCTCTCTGATCCTGCACGTGATCGGCGTCCTGGACTACCCCTTCAACAGCGGGGTGCGGATTCAACCAGACGCCTTCGAGCGGGTTTTACGCGAGATCGGGGGCCAAGGCGGACAATGAACGCGGCACGTCGCACGAGAGCGGGTGTATGAAGGCCTGCATAGGAACCCCCTCAACAGAGCGCTCTTTCTGAGTACGAGGGTGAACGGAGAGCCTGTGTCCGAACTCGGCTACGGGGGAAGATGGTACGAGTCTGTTTTTGTTCGGGTTTGCGTACTCACGCGGACGCGTCCGGGTGGCTGATCTACAATAGCGGTCATGGTCCCTCGTGCAGACCGGCCCGCGTAGGCTCGCGTTGGATCCCCGCTTCGTCAGGTTCGCGGCCGTGTTCTACGGTTCTCTCGCGGTCGTGGCGGCCGTGTGGTGTGCTCTGAGGGGCTTCGACGTACGGCTCGTCGGCGAGAGTCCGGCTGCGAGCCTGCTCCTGGGCGTCTTGACCGCCGCCTGCACGGTCGCTCTCGGCCTCCTTTCTTACCGTCTCCTGCCTGTATTGCGGAGGATCTCCGATGAGCTCGCCCCGAGACTAGTGGACGGCGTGGACCCGAGCAACCTGGTGCTCGTCTCGATCTTCTCGGGGGTGGGTGAGGAGGCCTTCTTCCGCGGTGCCGTCCAGCAGGAGTTCGGCCTGGTGGTCGCCTCCGTCCTGTTCGGGCTGGCGCACATCGGCCCCGACCGGCGTTATCTGGTATGGACGGCGTGGGCCGTCCTGGCCGGCTTCGTGTTCGGCGTTCTCTACGAGGTCAGCGGCGGTCTGCTCGCCTCCGTCCTCGCCCACTGTTCACACAACGCCGCGACGCTCCTGCTCTGGAAGCGTTCTCGCAGGGTCTCGGGGAAGGCCCCTTAGAGACGTGTTCCCAGACACCACCAAGGCCGGAGGGCGGCGCCCTGTGGGTCCCGTCGTCGCCCTGTGCTTCGGGCTGTTGCTGGTCGCGGTAGTCTCGTTCCTCGGCCGCAGAGGCTTCTCGCCGGGGGAGGAGTTGATCTCACCCGGGGCGCAAGACATAGCGGTGAGCCAGAAAGACACGACCTACCCCGACTCGGACACGCTGCGCTTCGAGGAGGGGCCTGAGGTAGTCTACGTCTATCTGCGGGTCGAGAACCTCGCTGCGGACGACGACCTCAGGGCGAGCGTCGAGCGGACGTCCAGGACCTCCGTGCTGGGCCGTATGATCGGCGGTAGCGGGCTTCGGGTTGTCGATGCGGGCGAGGAGCGGCTCGGCGCCTCGGGCGGCGGGGTTTCGGGCGTGGTAAAGTTCGCCGTCCGCCCGGCCTCGGGGAGGCGGTTGCCGGCCGGTAATTACACGGTGGCGATCTACGCCGTCTCCGGTGGAGCGGGCGAGGGTGGTGTGGTTGCCAGAAAATACTTCGTGGTCGGCGACTAGCAGGGGTAGTAGACGCCCGCTTTTGGGATACAATGGATTGCGATCTAGACTCCGGTCCGCGGTGGCGCGGGACCACGTAGGGAGGGAACGATAGCGCGCTTCACTGAAACGGTCCTGAACGTGCTGAGCCTGCTCCTTGTGGGGGTCGGTATCGCGGTGACCGCGAGCTTCTTCGTGAGCCCCCCGCCGCACGGCGCAGAGGCCGAAGTCGCCCCCGCCGACAGGGTCAGTACGGCTGCCAAACAGCCCGACCTCCCCGTGGCCGCGGGGAAGATCGACAAAGCCATAAAGAGGGAGAAGCAGAGAGAGGAACAGCAGAGGGAGCAAAATCAGAAAGACTCAGGTGCGCGGGTCGCAAGGAAGCACGTGGTGCCCCGCGGGCCCAAGAACAAGATGCTGCGGATGACCATCCCGAAGATGGCCCAGATCCACAACGACACGGTACCCTACGCCAAGAGCGACGACGAGAAGGCTTTTCACGACCACGCCGCCGTGCACCTGCGCGGGACGGGCGACCCCTGGGACAGGCAGGCGAACGTCTACATAGCCGGCCATCGCCTCGGTTTCCCCGGGACCAACAGCTGGCTGGCTTTCTGGGACCTCAACGTGCTCGGCAAGGGGGATAAGATCTACCTCACCGACGCGGACGGCAAGCACTACGTCTACAAGGTATTCAGGGTCTTCATCGTGGGGCCGTCCCAGGTCTCTGTGACGAGGCCGCTCAAGGGGAGGAACATCCTCTCGCTCCAGACGTGTACGCTGCCGGATTATTCGAAGCGTTTGATCGTCCAGGCCGAGAAGGTGAGCTAGACGGTGGTGTTCTCTATAGAAAAGGGGGGAAGGTAGAGGTTGCTCCGGTTGCCGGTGCCCAAGCAGAAGCAGGCCAATCCCGCGAAAAAGCGCGTGGAGACGCCGCCGATGACCAAGGGCAACATGCAGGTTCGGGTCGTCTCTTTAGCGGTCCTGATCGCTGCGGTCTTCCTGATATTGGGCGCAAGGCTCTGGTATTTGCAGGTGCTCACGGGTCAGGACTACACCCTCGCAGCCCGCGCAACGCAACACACCAACATCAAGGTCCCGGCCCAGCGCGGTGTGATCTACGACCGCGACGGCAAGGTCCTCGCCAACAACGTCCCAGGACTTAACGTGACGGTAATACCGGATGAGATCTCCCGCGACAAGGTGGGAGAGCTGGCGAAGGCCGTAGGGGCCGACCCCGAGTCGGTCCTGGCCCGCTACGACGCGGCGAAGGAGACGGGCAACCGCTACAGCCCTCTCCTGGTGAAGGAGAACGCGACCCGCGACGCCGTCACCTACGTGAGCGAACGCACCTCGGAGTTCAAGGGTGTCGCCGTGAACGACGACTGGGTCCGCAGCTACCCCGAGGGCAAGCTGGCCTCGCACATCCTCGGGTATACGGGGGCCGTAACGCAGGATGAACTGAAGCAGGCACCGTTCAAGGGGCTGCCCAACGACGCGGTGGTCGGCAAGAGCGGGGTGGAGCTCTCCTACGAGAAGGAGTTGCGCGGCAAGCCGGGGAAGCGAGTCTACAACGTGGACGCCCTCGGCCGTATAGTCCCCGAGGGGAGCAGGGTCGACTCTATGGGCCGCTTCGTCGACGAAAACGGGAACCCCATAAAGGTCGACCCCAGCCAGGAGCTGCCCGACCACGTAACGGAGCCCGTGCCGGGCAAGAACCTGAAGCTGACCGTCGACCTCGACGTCCAGAAGCTCGCCGAGAGCGAGCTCGACGCGGCTATAGCACGCACGAGGGCGGCGGGATACCCTGGGAGGGGCGGCGCCGTCATAGCGATGGACCCCAGGAACGGAGACATACTGGCACTCGCCAGCCGCCCCGACTTCGACCCGCAACTCTTCGTCGGCGGCGTCTCAGGGACCCGCGAGCTCAAGACCTATCAGTACCTGACCAGCAAGGCGGCCAACTACCCGTTCACCAACCGGGCGATAACGGGCGGTGAGCCTGCAGCCTCGACCTTCAAGACGTTCACCGGCCTGGCCGGCCTCACGTCGGGTGTCATAGACCGCTACACGACCTACACCGACGATGGGTCCTGCTGGCATCCGACGGGCGTTACGGTGAGCCCCTGTTACCAGAGCTGGCGCGAGAACAGCCCCAACGCCGTGTATCTTGGCACGCACGGCACCGAGAACTACGCGGAAGCACTCGCGGACTCAAACGACAAGTTCTTCTACCAGGTGGCGGACTGGATCTGGAACAACACCACGGACAAGGACTGGCTGCCCCACTTCTACGAGAGGTTCGGCTTCGGCTCCCTGACCGGCATAGACCTGGCCGGCGAGACCCCGGGGCGCGTACCTACGGAGGCCGGTGAGAAGGAGCTGGCCAGGGCGCTCGGTAGCGCTGACCAGGCGTACTGGAGCGTCGGGGACTGGGTCAACCTCGCCATCGGCCAGGGCGATCTGCTCGTCTCCCCGATCCAACTCGCCGTCGCCTACTCCGCCGTCGAGAACGGCGGCACGCTCGTCACCCCGCACGTGGGGAGCGAGATCGAGAACCAGAACGGCAGCGTAGTCAAGAAGATCTCCCCGAAACCCGCCGGCAACGTGGGCATCCCGCAGGCGTATCTGGAGAATGCCAGGGAGGGTCTTAGGGGCGTGCCAGCCAACGGGGTTAGCGGAGTGCCACAACACGAGGGCACCGCATACCCCGCGTTCGTGGGCACCAAGCTGCCTACTTTGGGCAAGAGCGGCACGGGCGAGCTGCCGGGTGGCAAGGACTTCGTGAACTGGTACGTCGGCTGGGCTGCGGACAAGGAATCCGATCCCCTGGTCGTCGTCGTGATGCTCGATGGCGCAGGGGCTTTCGAGGACGGAAGCGAGATGACGGCGGCCCCCGCCGTGCGCCACATCCTGGAGTCCTACTACGGCATCGAGCAGTCGCCCAAGGACCCGAACCCGACTGATGCACAGCCCCTCAAAGAGACGCCTGAGACCTCTGGCGCTTCGGCACAGTAGGTAGTTATCGTGGTGGCTGCCCTCGCATCCTTGCCGAGCCCGCCTTCCCCGGTAATGTTTCAGGTCGGGCCTTTCGCTCTGCGCTACTACGGGCTCTGCATAGCGCTCGGCATCATCGTCGCGACCTGGCTCACGGGGAGGGAGCTCGAGCGCAAGGGCTTTGAGGGCACCCTGGCCCTCGACTCGCTGTTCTTTATCGTGCCTCTGGGCTTCGTGGGCGCGAGGGCCTACCACGTCATCACCGATTACGAGCTCTACAGGGGCGACCCTTTCCCCGGCGTCTTCGAGGTCTGGAACGGGGGACTCGGGATCTACGGCGGCGTCGTCGGAGGGTTTATAGGGCTTTTGATCTTCGCCCGCATCAGACACATCAGCCCGTGGATGCTCGCCGATGCGATCGCGCCAGGACTCGTCCTCGCCCAGGCTATAGGACGCTGGGGCAACTACTTTAACCAGGAACTCTTCGGGCGGCCGTCGAATCTGCCGTGGGCCATCCGCATAGCGCCAGAGAACAGACCACCGGGATACTCCGACGCCACAAGCTTCCACCCGACGTTCCTCTACGAGTCGATCTGGGACGTGATCGTCTGCCTGATACTGCTCTATGTCGCCCGTCGCTTCGCCGACCGTCTGAAGAACGGCGACCTCTTCGTGCTCTACGTGAGCCTCTACTCCTTCGGACGCTTCTTCGTTGAGACCCTG
The DNA here is from genome assembly GCA_902812425.1 of Actinomycetota bacterium. Classification (GTDB taxonomy): domain Bacteria; phylum Actinomycetota; class Rubrobacteria; order Rubrobacterales; family Rubrobacteraceae; genus Rubrobacter_D. The sequence continues at coordinate 4,931 of CADDZK010000113.1, read as the reverse complement.
CGCATCGACCCGGCGTTTCTGATCGGCGGTACTATCCGCGGGAACCTCTTCGTGAGCAGCGTCCTGGCTTTAGGTTTCGCCATGATCCTGCTCCTCAGGCACTCGGGAACCCGGCGCAAACGCCGCGAATCCCGCTGAGCTACCCTTTCTGCCCAGGTTTTCGCTTCTCGTACGTGGCGTTGACGCTCGAGTACCAGTCAAGCACCTGCTGGCGCTTTTTGTTCAACGCCTCTTTGCTTAGCTCGCCGGCTATGTTGTGCTTCTCGAGAGGGTCCTTCGAGAGGTCGTACACCTCCTCTGGCTGGTTGCCGAAGAAGTAGATGTACTTCTCGTCTCCCTTGATGCTGGCGAGGCACCTGTAGTCGTCGAAGCAACTGAAGAACAGGGTGCGGTCCTTGTCCGGCGGGTCGAGCAAGGACCTCCCAGGATAGTGGCCGCCGGTTACTTTGTAGCCGAGGAGATCGAAGATGGTGGGGAGGATGTCGAGCTGGTCGGTCAGGGTCTGGACGCGTTTTCCGTCCTGAAAACGTCCCGGCTCGTGGATGATGAGCGGTACTTTGAGCCCCTCCTGGTAGATGGTGTTGTCGTGCTGGTAGAGGTCGTGCTCCCCGAAGCCTTCGCCGTGGTCGCCGTAGATCACGAAGATCGTATTGTCGTAGAGTCCGAGCTCCTTGTACTGGTCCATGACGTTCTTTACGAAGAAATCGAGGTAGCGGATCTCGTTCTGGTAGTGGTCGAGCGCGGGATCATCGGAGTAGTGCTTGAGCCCGTAGCGGTCTACGGGTCTGTAGTCGTGGTGGCCCGTGACCCCGAGGTACGTCGCCAGAAAGGGCTTGTCGTCGTGCGCCTGTAGCCAATCCCGGCTTGGCCCGAGCATGATGTCGTCCTCGTAGCCGAAGTAGTTGGATCTCTGGAAGCCCTCCTTGTTCATGGTATCCACGGGCTCGAAGTCGTCGTAGCCGAAGTTCTTGACCAAGGCCCTGCGGTCCTCGAAGTGCTCGGTCGCCGAGGAGAACCACACGGACTGGTACCCCTGCTCCCTGAGCAGCTCCGGCAGGCACTTGGCCGGGATGCCGCCAGGCTCGGCCTCGGTGATGTCCCTGACGAGGTGGGGATCTATGCCGCAGTTTACGGCGACAATGGCCTTCGAGGTGTGGGGCACGATGGTATAGGCGTTCTCGGCCGTCAGGCTGTGCTTGGAGAGCTGGTTGAGATAAGGCGTCGTGTCTATGTTGTGATTGTACGGCGTCACGGAGCGCGCCCTGGTCGACTCCAGGTGGATCAGGACGACGTTCTTCTTGACGGTCTGGGCGGTCTTCTGCAGGCGGGTGTTCACGGGAGACTCTATCGGGGTGGCGTTGGCGGCCAGGCCCCTGATCTTGGCGTGGTCAACCTCGGACATGATGACGTTGACGACGGCGTCCCTCGAGAAGGACTTGCTGGCTCCGCCGGCGCTGACCGGCAACGAGAGGAAGATGAGCCCGACCGAAGCGAGGCACGCCCCGAGCGCGAACAGCCTGGCCGTGGAGATAGAGCCGAAGGTCCTCGACCGGTCAGGCCTTCCGCAGACGAGCCTGGATATGAGCAGGGGACCGAGCACGATGTAGTCCAGAATAACCAGGGTAGAGAGCCAGGTGGCTGGGGAGGCCACGCTCTCTATGACGTCCTTGACGTCACCGAGCTTGCTCAGGGAGTACACGATCACGTTCAGGCTGAGCGTCGAGCCGGTCTCCTCGAAGTAGTGGTGCGCCGAGGTCGTTGTAACCACGACCAGGATCGAGGCCACGTGGAAGAGGACTACGACGGGCCAGCGCCACCGGCTCCGCTTCGTAAGGGCGAACAGCCCGACCCATAGGAACACGTATCCGAGGTTGAACAGAAGGTCCGACCGGATCAGGCCGAAGTCCTCGGCGAACCCACCCGGTATCTCTTTCTCGGAGTGAATCCGGATTGCCTTCAATACCAGGTTGTAGATTACGAGCGGAACCAGCAAGCTGGCCAGGTAGATCCAATCACGAGCGTCCAGGATGGCGCGGAGACGGTCCAATAGCGCCAGCCGCTTGTGATCTGCCGTAGCCATGAGTGCGCGTGAGTTTACAAAGATTTCGCCGAACTTGACAGGGCCAGCGTATCCCGTGATGCCCCGCGAGATTGACTAATCCTTATTCCTCTGCTACTTTCCAGATGAAAATTTTTTTCATTTATATGTGAGGAGTTGGTCGGAGAGCGTTGGATATGGCGCTTGAGAGGGCGACAGGGAAGATACGCGATTGTGGGCACAAGGTTACGCCGCAGCGGCTGGCTGTACTGCGGGCGATCGCTGCGGAGCAGCATCAGAGCATGGAGGAGATAAGGGGCCGCTGTCCCGGGGTCGGGATGGTGACGGTATACAGGACGCTGGACCTCCTCGCTGAGCTCGGGCTCGTGCGCAGGCTGGACCTCGGCGACGGTGCGCGCTACGAGCTTGCGGAGGACCATCACCACCACCTCATCTGCGAGGGCTGTGGGAGCGTCACGGAGTTCGAGCAGTGTCCCGTTGACCTGAGGAGTCTTCCGCGGGTCGGTGGCGGCTTCGAGGTCCGTGCCCACAGCCTCGAGGTCTACGGGACGTGCTCGGATTGCAGGTAGCGGAGCCGTGAATGCGATCTTCATGGCGGCGTTGGCGGGCACGGGGTTCGCTGCTGCCAGCCTTCTAGCTCTGCTCGGCAGGGAGCTTGGAGCCAGGGAGCGCTCGTACTCGGCGGCCTTCGCCGCAGGGATATTGCTCGCGCTCGCGTTCGTGGATCTCTTCCCCGAGGGGCTCGAGCTCGGTGGAGAGGGTGCGGTGGCGGGGTTCGTCGGAGGGTTCGCGCTCCTGTTCCTGACCGAGACCTTCACCCGCGCCCACACGCACCACTCACCGGAGGACCACGTCCACAAGCACGCGCTCGGGCCGTTCGTACTCGGGTTGACGATCCATAATCTCTCAGACGGCTTCGTTCTCGGCGTCGGCGCCAAGGCGGCTGCCGTTACGTCGTGGCTCGTCGGGCTCGGGGTCCTCGTTCACCAGATGCCCGTTGGTATCTCCCTGGCCGCCGTCCTGCTAGCCGCCAGTGCCGGAAAGGCCAGGGTCATGAGGACGGCCGTCTTGCTCGGGCTCGCGATCCCTGCCGCGGCGGCGTTGACCGTGGCCTTTCCCGTGCCCGGTGATGGTACGCTCGGTCTCCTGACGGGCGTCGCAGGAGGGGTGCTCGCGTACATCGGCGCGGCCCACCTGCTCCCCGAGGCCCAAACCGAGTACACGAACAGGTTCGCCGGCATCCTCTTCGTGGCGACGCTTCTCATAACCGCCGCGGGGCTCATAGCACTCCCTCACGGTTAGAGCCGCGCGGGCTCTCAGGCGAAGAAGAGGAACCAGAGAGCGAGTAGAACCAGCTCCGCCCCGAGCAGGATGACCGTCGGCGTCGCGGCGCGAAGCCGCTTGCTGGAGTAGACGGTGGGCGCCGCGAGCCATCCGAACGCAGCCCCGCCGACGAGGCCGCCGATGTGGGCCGTATTGCTGATGTTGTTGGCGACCGCGAACCCGAAATAGAGATTCAGAGCCGTAAGGATGAGGAGCTGGCGGATGATCGGATTCTGCCAGGAGAACGTACCGCGGCGAATTGTAAACCCGAAAACGCCGCCGAGAAGACCGAAGATCGCACCTGAAGCCCCGACCACGGGGCCCTGGAAGGCCCCGAAGTAGAGGTAGGCGATGCCGCCCGCGAGCCCGCTGAGCAGGTAGAGTGCGAGAAAGCGGCCACGTCCGAAAGCCACCTCTACGAACGAGCCGAGGAAGTAGAGCGAGAGCATGTTCAGCGCAATGTGGATGAAACCGGAGTGCAAAAACATGCTGGAGAGCAGCAACCACACCCTGCCCTGGGCGACGAACGCCGGCACGAGGGCGCCTCTGGCGAGTACCTCGGGGGGCTGCGTCACGAGCCCGACGTTCAGCGGGTGGCCGTAACTCTCGCCCGCGAACGCGACGGCTACGTACACGGCGACGCAGGCTGCTATGAGGCCGAACGTAACCGGCAGCCGGGTAGAGTCGTTCAAAGCGTGCGCTTCAGCCTAGCGGCGTGGGATCTCACGCACGGCGTCCCCGACCTGGACCTTCGAGAGGTCCTTCAGGGGACCGCCCAGCATGGACTCGAGGTCAGGGTCCTGAGAGGAGGCGCCGAAGCCGCGGATCTGGACGTCCTCGCCGAACATCTGGCCGAACATGCGCTGCAGGTTCTCCTGCATCTCCCCGATGTCCACGGCCCCGAAGGGCGTCTCCTGCATGTTCTGGAGGCGGGCGACGGCGAGCCTCTCCTTCACCTCGGTAACCTCGGCCTTGGCCTTCACGTCCTCGACGGTGCCTAAGGTCTCGCCGGTGTCGGGGTCCCACACCTCCTCGCCTTCGGGGGCGAAGATCTCGAAGAGCATCCCGGGACGAACGCCCTGCCCCCTTCCTCGGTTTATGACGATCTCGTTGTTGCCCAGGATCTTCGCTACTTTGCCTTCGACCGCCATGCGGCTGGCTCCTTCCGGTTGTCCTAAAAGTCTGAAACGATTATATCTCTCACAGCGTGGGTCGCCGCGGGTCGGTAGAATCCGCGCCATGCCGGGGAGGACGAACAGCATCGGAAGGCATCTTCCGACCTCGGGCGGGCTCGGCAAGACACTCGAAGCCGCACGCGAACTCGGTTGCGAGACGGTCCAGATCTTCGTCTCCAACCCGCAGGGCTGGGCCGAACCTGTTCCGCGCAAGGACGCAGAGACCTTCGCCGAGCGGAGCCGTGAGCTCGGCATCTTACCGCTCGTCGCCCACGCGAAATACCTGATAAACCTCGCCTCGACGAAAGAGGAGTTGCGGGATCTCTCGGTGCAGGCCCTCGCACACGAGCTGGCCGCGGCAGGCACGCTGGGCG
>CADDZK010000112.1 GCA_902812425.1 Actinomycetota bacterium | reverse complement strand
ACGAGCTCTTCGAGGCGCTCACGCTTATTCAGACAGGCAAGATCAGGGACTTCCCCGTGGTCCTGTTCGGGTCTGCGTACTGGCGGGGTCTGATCGAATGGGTACGCACCACGATGGTCGCCGACGGGAAGGCCGCCGAGGCCGACCTCGGCCTGATGGCCCTCACCGATTCGCCGGAGGAGGTGCTCGAGATAATCCTCTCCTCGGCGCGCGAGCAGCGGGAGAGGGTCGATTATGAGGAAGAGGCCCGCGCGGCCACACGCAGGGCGCTCGGGGGGCGTCGGCCTCCCTACTGAGGGCTCTATCCCCTGAGGTCCCCTGCGCCGCCGGCGAGCACGTCGGCCATCGAGTACAGGCCGGGCTGCGCATCAGCGACGAAACGCGCGGCCCTCAGAGCGCCGTCGGCGAAGGTGCGCCTCGAGAGGGCGCGGTGGACTACCTCGACCTCCTCACCCCCCGAGTAGAAGACGAGACGGTGCTCCCCGACGACGGCGCCGCCGCGCAGGGCGTGGATGCCGATCTCACCTCCCTGCCTCGGAGAGAAGCCCTCCCGCCCGTAGACCGCTACCTCGTCGAGCCTCTGTCCCCTGCCCTCTGCGGCGGCCCGCGCGAGGAACAGGGCCGTGCCCGAGGGCGCATCCTTCTTGTTTTTGTGATGCGCCTCGACGACCTCTATGTCGTAGTCCTCGCCGAGCTTCGCCGAGAGCTCGCGCACCACCTCGCGCAGGAGGTTCACCCCGACGCTCATGTTCGGGGCGAGGACGATGGGGAAGCCGCGTGAAGCCTCCTCGACCTTTTGTAGCTGCTCGTCCGAGAGGCCCGTCGTCCCGATAACGTGTGGTTTGCCGTAGGCGAGGTGAGCGACCGTCGCCTCCGGCGTGGTGAACTCGATCAGTACATCGGCGTCCTCGGGCGCGTTCTCCGTAGCGGTTACGCCCGTCTTGCCCCATCCGCACAGCTCGCCGAGGTCGGTACCTAGCTCGGGGGCACCGGGCTCGACGGTGCCGCCTGCCAGTTCGATCCCATCTGTTTCGAGGGCAGCGCGGCAGAGCTTGCGGCCCATGCGGCCAGCCGCCCCGATTACGGCTATGCGGGTCACACTTCTTCCGGGGTGGGTAGGAGGTGGTTCGACTCCTCCATCACGCGCCGCAAAGTGTCGAGGTTATCTCCCGAGAGCGGGATCATCGGCAGCCGCATCTCGTCCGAGCACAGGCCGAGGATCGAGGCCGCCGTCTTGACGGGGATGGGGTTGGTCTCGACGAAGAGGGCGCGGAAGAGCGGCAGAAGCTCGTAGTGGAGCTCGCGGCCACGCTCCCAGTTACCTTCGAGGAGGGCGCTCACCATGTCGGAGACGGCCGCCGGTGCGACGTTGGAGGCGACGGAGATCACACCGTGTCCCCCGAGCGCCATCAGGGGGAGCGTGACGGGGTCGTCGCCGGAGAGGATCGCGAACTCGTCGCCGCACAGGCTCTTTATGTCCATCGCCATGTTCATCGAGAGTGTAGCCTCTTTCGTCCCTACGATGTTGGGGATCTCCGCGAGGCGGGCCGTGGTCTCGGCGGAGATGGTCACGCTCGTGCGGCCAGGGATGTTGTAGAGGATGATCGGGAGATCCGTGCTCTCCGCGATTGTGGCGAAGTGCCTGTACAGTCCTTCCTGGGTCGGCTTGTTGTAGTAGGGGGCGACCTGCAAGGAACCGTCTGCCCCTACTTCCTGGGCCATCTTGGTGTACTTGATCGCCATGTCCGTGCTGTTGGAGCCCGAGCCCGCTATAACGGGCACCCTGCCGTTCGCGACCCGCACCACGGTACTTATGACGAGCCTGTCTTCTTCCTCGCTCATGGCGGGGGTCTCACCCGTCGTCCCGCAGGGAACGAGGCCGTGGATACCGTTGTGGATCTGGAATTCGACCATACCTTCTAAGGCCTCGACGTCCACCTCCCCGTTTCTGAAAGGCGTGACGAGGGCCGTGAACGCGCCGCTAAACATCTCTCTCCTCCAGCTCGAAGTCCCTGTGCAAAACTCTCACCGCTTCTTCTACCCTGCCCGCTGGCAGGACGCAAGTCACCTGTATCTCGGAGGTGGAGACGAGCCTTATAGGGATGCCGGCCTCACCGAGCGTCGCGAACATCCTGGCCGCGTAGCCTGGGCGGTTGAGCATCCCCGTCCCGACGACGGAGACCTTCCCGAGATCCTCCTCCCCCTCGACCTGTCCGTCCAGAGAGTCAGCGACCTCCCCGGCTAGCCGCAGGGCCTCGCGGAAGTCGCCGCGACGGACGGTGAAGGCCACGTCCGAGGTGCCCTCCTTCGGGGCGCTCTCCACGATGACGTCGACGGAGATGCCCGCTTCGGCGAGGGGAGAGAAGACGCGGCTCATCGTGCCTGGTCCCGTCTTTATGCCCGTCAGGGTTATGCGCGAGACGTCGAGGTCGTGGACGATGCCGGCGACCGTCTCGCGGGTCTCGAGGTGCTCCAAACCGTTACCTCCCATGATGATCGTACCAGGGCCCTCTTCGAAGGAGCTCTTCACGTGGATCTCGACCCCGTACAGAGCGCCGAGCTCGACCGCGCGCGGGTGCATGACCTTCGCGCCGCGCCACGCCATCTCGGCCATCTCGGAGGGCAGGATCACGGGTATGCGCCGAGCCTCGGGGACGATGCGCGGGTCTGCCGTGTAGATCCCGTCTACGTCCGTGAAGATCTCACACCGCTCAGCCCCGAGCGCCGCTGCGAGCGCGACGGCCGTCGTGTCAGAGCCGCCTCGTCCCAGCGTCATGATGTCTCCTAGAGTGTTCACCCCCTGGAAGCCGGCGACGATGGCTACCTGCCCCTCGTCGAGCAACCCGCGCAGGCGGCCCGGCTGTATCCCCGAGATGACGCCCGAGCCGTAGCGGCCCGTCGTCTTCATGCCGGCCTGCGGGCCCGTCAGGGAGGTGGCCGCGACGCCCCTGTCGTGCAGGGCCATAGCCAGCAGCGCCACCGACTGCAGCTCGCCAGTGGAGAGGAGCTGGTCGATCTCACGCGGCGAAGGGTCGCGGCTGACCTCGCCGGCGAGCCGTAGCAGACGGTCAGTCTGCTTCCCCATAGCAGAGACGGTCACGACGAGGTCGTGGCCCGACTCGCGGACCCTCTTCACCCTCTCGGCGACGGCCCTTATGTGCTCCGCCGTCGCCACCGAGCTCCCGCCGTATTTCTGGACGATGATTCCCAAGGACGCCTCAACGCTCCTTCCACCTCGTAGCCTAGCGTATCGGCGTATAGGTGTCAGGCTTTACAACCAATTACCGGTATTGGTCCGCGCGTGGCGGGCAGAGGGCGCTTACAGAGGGACACGCGCAAGAGAAGCGTCCTGTGCTACCGGCTCCCACGACCATCAACCTGATGTACAGTTGCCGGACGACCTGTTAGACCGGTGGCGAGAGGAAGATATGTATGGAGGAGCAGCGATGGGATGATGACCGGGCCAACGATCTTCTAGACGCCGCTCGCGTGGTTCTGGACGCCGCTGGCGGTTGGCAGACACATGAGGACGACCACGGTGATGACCCGGCAAGCCTTCTCCGGTTCACCGAGCTCTACTTTAGCGAGGGCGTGCGCCGTAAGATCTGGCCCTACGTAGATCTGATGAACCGGGGCATAGAGGTCGGGAAGCTCGAAGACCTGCGCCTCGGGGTCTTGGGGCTCTTGCGGATCGTCCTGTGCACCGAGAGAGGGCCGCAGTGAAGCTCCCAAGCATGCCTACAGGAGCAGTGCGAGCGGACCACTTGCGCTACTGACCATCGGCCCAATAACTATGAAACTCGCTGTAAGCCTCAGACCTCTCTGATGGCGAACAGGAAGATAAGCCCCGCAAGAGAGCGGGGCTTATCTTCGTTCTATGCTACCAGAGGGCGAAAAGATGACTGCTCTTAAGGCAGAGGCTGGCCTCCGGTTACTCCGAGGGTCTCACCGTTTACGTAGCTGGCCTCCTGGGAGGCGAGGAAGACGAATGCCGGGGCGAGCTCGGCTGGCTGTGCTGGACGGCCCATCGGGGAGGTGCCGCCGAAGCTGGAGACGGTGTCGCCTGGCATGGATGCGGGGATGATCGGGGTCCACACGGGGCCCGGCGCGACTGTGTTCGCCCTCAGCCCGTACTGGACGACCTCCTGGGCTAGCCCCTTGGTGAAGGTTACGATGGCGCCCTTGGTCGAGGAGTAGGGAAGCAGCGTCGGCGAAGGCTGGTAGGCCTGGATGGAGCCGACGTTGATGATCGAGCCTCCTTCGGGCATGTGAGGGAGCGCCGCCTTGACCAGCCAGAACATCGCGTAGATGTTGGTCTTGAAGGTACGGTCGAGCAGTTCCGTCGAAACGTCCGCTATCCCTTCGACCGTCATCTGGTGGGCGGCATTGTTGACGAGGACGTCTATCTGGCCAAACTCGTCCACGGCCCTCTGGATTACGGCCTGGCACTGGGCCTCATCGGAGACGTCGGCTGGCACCTTCACGGCCTTGCGGCCCGAGTCTTCGACGGCCTGCGCCGATTCCTGGGCGTCGGGCTCCTCCTCTTCGAGGTAGGAGATCAGGACGTCCGCCCCTTCGCGGGCGAAAGCGAGCGCGACGGCCCTTCCGATGCCCGAGTCGCCGCCGGTTATGACGGCCTTCTTGCCTTCGAGCTTGCCGGACCCGCGGTAGGTCTCGACGCCGTAGTCGGGCTCTGGTGCCATCTCCTGCTCGAGGCCAGGGTGCTGATCCATCTGGGTCTGTTCGGGGTACTCCGGCTGCGGGTACTGCCGGGTCGGGTCCTGCTGGGTGTGCTGGTCGTCTGTCACGTCGGTCATCCTTCCTTTTCTGGCCGCGACTTTCCGCGACCGCTCTTCGCATCGTTTGCCCTCCTTTGCCCGTTCTTTCCTTCTGCCAAACGGGAGAAGGGTGCACCTCGCGAACCTCTGGGCCTCCCTCTGTGCGCCCGGTCTTAAGACCACGGATAATGGGGCTTACAGGAAGACGGATATAGATCCTCAGGGGAGGCAAGCCAGATGGGAGAGTACGAGGCCAAGCTCCAGAACCAGCCCGTGGACATCAGCGGAGAGTTCAGCCGGCAGGAGAACCACTTCTTCATCGGAGAGAGGATAGAGAGCTTCGATCCCACCTCCGCCTCGGGGGAGATCCTGTGGAAGAGCTACTCTCTCAGGCAGCGCGTCTCCTACCATCAGCTTACGCTGCAGCTAGAGGACTACGAGGTATGGGAGGATACGCCGCCGGGTGAGTACGAGGACGACCAGACCTTCCCCTTCTCCATCGCCTTCATCACGCCCAGGACCGTGCGCCTCCGCGTGCCCGTCCGCCCGACCTCGATGGGCCAGAGGGACTCGCTGATGCTCCTCGGGGAGCCAGGATCAGACGACTCCTGGGAGATGAAGGAAGATAAAGGCTCAACTACCTACGCGAGCCGGTTCGGATCGTTGAGGGTGGAGCACGACCCGCTCCACTTCGAGTTCAGGGACGCCTCGGGACGGTTGCTGACGCGCACGAACCATCTCTCAGACGCGCCCGCCGTCGTCAACTCGATGCCAACACCTTTCTCCTTCGTGCGCAACGCCTCCAATCTGCACCGCCACGTCGCGGCGAGCTTCTCGCTCCATCCCGGCGAGAAGCTCTTCGGCGGAGGGGAGTCCTTTACGCGCCTGGACAAGCGCGGCCAGAAGATGGTCCTCTACACCTACGACGCCTACAGCGCCCAGACGCCCTATATGTACAAGCCTGTGCCTTTCTTCATGAGCAGCCGCGGCTACGGCATGTTCGTGCATACGAGCGCGCCGCTCACCCTCGACCTCGGCGGCTCCTACGACGGCGCGAACGTCGTATATCTCGGCGACGACTACCTCGACCTGTTCGTGTTCCTTGGCTCTCCGAAGGAGATCCTGACAGAGTACACGGCCCTGACGGGGCGCGCCCCGACCCCGCCCCTCTGGACCTTCGGGCTCTGGATGGGACGCGAGTCCTACTCCTCCGAGAAAGAAACCCGCGAGGTCGTCAGCAAGCTGCGCGAAGAGCGCATCCCATCAGACGTCATCCATCTGGATACCAACTGGACCGAGGTCCCGCACCGCTGCGACTTCGAGTTCTCCCCCTCCCGCTTCCCGCATCCTGAGCGGATGCTCTCAGACCTCAAGGAGTGCGGCTTTCGCGTCAGCCTGTGGCAGCTACCCTACTTCAACCCTAAAAACGACCTGCATACGGAGGCTATCAAGGGGGATCACGTCATCCTCAGCGCGAACGGCAAGCCGCCGGTCGACGACGCCATCATAGATCTGAGCAAGCCGGAGGCGGTCGCGTGGTATCAGGAGAAGCTGGCGAAGCTGCTCGAGATGGGGGTCGGCATCTTCACGTCGGACTTCGGCGAGGCCGCGCCTCTCACGGGTATCTACGCCGCGCGCTACGGGGGCTTTCACGAGCACAACCTCTACCCTCTGCGCTACAACAGGGCCGTGGCCGAGGTTGCCGGAGAGGTCACCGGCAACGGCGCCACCTTCGCACGTAGCGCCTGGGCCGGGAGCCAGCGCTACCCGCTTCACTGGGGCGGCGACGCCGAGAACACAGACACCGCGATGGCGGCCACCCTGCGCGCCGGGCTCTCGCTCGGGCTGTGCGGTTTCTCGTTCTGGAGCCACTTTATCGGCGGATTCGCCTACGCGAGCCCCGAGGATCTCTACCGCCGCTGGCTGGCTTTCGGTATGCTCACCTCCCACAGCCGCTGCCACGGCACGCCCCCCACTGAGCCGTGGGAGTACGGCGACGAGTTCACAGACGACTTCAGGCGAACCGTGGAGATGAAGTACCGTCTGATGCCCTACGTCTACGCCCAGGCCAAACTCGCCTCACGGGACGGCCATCCGATGCTCCGCACGCTCTTCTTCGAGTACCCCGAGGACAGGACCTCCTGGCTCGTCGAGGACGAGTACCTCTTCGGCACGGACATCCTCGTCGCGCCCCTGATGGAGGAGGCGCGAAGCCGCGACGTCTACCTCCCGCCCGGACTCTGGACCGACTACCAGGGCGGCGAGGTCTACGAGGGTCCCCGCTGGCACCACCTCGATGCAGGGGAGGTTCCCATAGTGATGCTGGCGAGGGAAGGAGCGGCGATCCCACACGCCAAGCTCGCGCAGAGTACGGACCGTATCGACTGGAGTGAGATCGAGCTCGTAGTCTTCGGTGCTGGGGAGTCGGCCAGGGGCTACTTCTGCCACCCCAAGGACGGCGAGTTGCACCTCCTGCGCCTCACGCGCGAGGGCGAGGGTTTCGAGCTGGGGGAAGATCCCACGGGCTGGAGGGTGAGCTGGAGGATTCGCAGCGGCCCGTGAATGTTTAGGTACCGTGATGCGGGGGGGATATCCACGGAGGCGAAATAGAGTATCTATACGAGGAGCGAGCATGAGCGACGGCAAGCCGTCCGAGGAGATCTTCGAGGAGTACAAGAAGGGTAAAGACGTACCTATGTTCTCGTACGGTGTGCTGGCCGGTGTCTTCAACTTCCTCTTCGCCATCTTCTTCCTGATAGCCAGGCTCACGGGCAGGTCCATACCTGAGAGGATAGAGGCGAAAGACATCGCGCTGCTCGGGATGGCGACCCACAAACTGAGCCTGATGGGGTCCCAGGATGCGATCACGAGCCCCCTGCGCGCCCCTTTTACCGAGCTCAGGGAGAAGGAGAGCCCCAAGAAGGTCGATGAGAAGCCACGGGGCGAGGGCCTGCGAAGGTCTGTAGGCGAACTGCTGACGTGCAAGTTCTGCCTCAGCGTGTGGCTGGCCTCCTTCTTTACCTACGGGCTCGTCCTCGTCCCGCGCGTCACCCGCCTCGTGGCCTCCGTATTCGCCGTTGTCACCGTCTCGGACCACCTCCACCAGGTATACAAGGCGCTGATGAACAGGGCCTGAGACAACCGTCCGTGGAAGCCGGCTCTGACGGAGCTACGGACAGATCATCCCTGAAGCGTCTTGAGGGGCACAGAAGCTCCCTGCGCCTCTCTCAGCCTCGTGAGGACTAGGGGAGGGCTCGATCCGGGCTCTCCGCGATGCTGGGGTCGAGTGAGATCTTGCCTGTCCGCAGGCGTATCCAGAGCGCTATGAGGAGGATCCCGAGTAGCATGGCCGCGGGGGCGAGCAATCCTCCCTCGGGGCCGAAAGGACCCCCCGTCCAGAGGTCGGGGCCGCCCTGCTTCGTGACGAGGAAGGTCGCGCCGAAAGGCCCGAAGCCGCTGACGGGGAAGCCGTAGACGGCGCCCTGGAAAAGATTCCAGGTTATGTGCAGGCCGATCGGGATCGCAAGCTCTCCGGAGAGCACGTAGCCCGAGCCGAGCATCAGACCGGCGATGACGATGTTGAACGTACTTGCGGGCGTGGCGCTCGGGTTGTCGGCGTGCAGCGCGCCGAAGAAGACCGAAGATGCGACTAAGGCGAGCAGAACGGCGCCTCGGGGCCCCAGGGCAGCGTAGTTGAGGCCCTCCGCGGCGTTCTTCAGCTGGTAGCCCCTGAAGACGGTCTCCTCGTAGAAGCCGACGCAGAGGAACGCGCCTACGGGCAGGAGCATGCAGAGCGCGAACGGCGCGTCCGTCCCGTAGGTCTCGAACTCTCCGGTGACCGCGACCCAACCCATCCCCAGCTCGACGAGGAAGATGGTCGTTATGAGCAGCGCACCGAGGACCATCCCGAAGAGCAGATCCAGGCACCATCCTGCACCGAGATGGAACCCGAACCCCGAGAAAGGCCGCCTGTCGAGCAGGCGCCCGGCCAGCCACACGGTCAGGGCGGCCCCCACCAGGCCTGCGACGCCACTGATGAGCGGGAGCACGGGGGAGTCAGGGACGGCGCCGAGCCCGGCTGAAGTAGTCCGCCCGCTCGCCAGCAGCCACGCGACGACGAGCAGATTGAAGAGGAGCGGGACTATAACCCTGTAGGCCCAGTACTGGATAGCCAGCCTCCACAGTGCCCTGAGCCGTCCGGCACCCTCATCGAGAAACAGTCCCAAGCAGCCTCCGTCCTTCGAGCGCTCTCTACGGTCCTTAGATATTAGCGCGCTGGATCTTTAGGACGGTCCTTCCGGGGTACGGCGTCAGGTCTCCTGGCGCTTGAGCTCGATGGTCTCCTCCAGGGCCTTCCTGTAGCGGCTTATCATCTTCTGGTAAGCGTCCACCTCCCTGAACGCCTTCCTCCCTGAGCGGCCCCAACCTGCGAACCGCTCCTTGAGGATCACGGTGGTATAGAAGGCGCCCCTGTAGTACGAGGTGAGCTGCTCCAGTTCTGCGGGACGCTTGTCGGGGCGTATGCTCCTCCTCGCCTGCGCCGCCCCGACCTGGATCTCCGGCCCGCCCGTGATGCGTTCTATCCGAGCTTCGAGTCCCTCGATGGCCGCGAAGACCTCGTCGTCTGTCGGCCTGTCGGCGAAGTCGCTGCCTGAGTAGATGTAGCGGACCTCCGCCGTCTGGTCGACGACAACGATGGAGGGCAAGGCCACGCCCCCCTCGGCGTCCCACAGGCCGAAGTGGCGGATGAGCTCCCCCTCCGGGTCGCTCAGGAGGGGGAAGGGGAGCAGGAGCTTCCCGACCATCCTCGCGTTGTTGGATGGAGGATCGACGCTGATGCCGACGAGCTGCACCCCCCTCCTCTCGAACTCTTCAAAATGCCTGGCATAGCTGGCCAGCTGCCCGTTGCAGTACGAGCACCAGTCGCCCCTGTAGAAGACCAGCACTACCGGCCCCGTCTCCAACTGGCCCGAGAGGCTCCAGGGGTAGTCCTGCTGATCCGGCAGCTCGAAGTACGTAACCTTCTCCCCGACGCTCAGTTCAGCCAATCGACACTCCTCCCTCGTTGCCCTCCAGGATGCGAATATAGCATCGTCGAGAGGGTTTTATGAAAGAGATGCCTAGTTGCCGCCGGTGTACTGCGACTGGCCCGGAGGCTGGGTGTCGTCGTTCGGTGGGGGTGTTGCGGGGAGTACCGCCGTCGGCGAAGCCGATGCCGCGGGCGACGCTGATGCGTCAGGGGTTGCGCCGGTCTCGGCCGTTCCAGTCGTCGTCTCGCTTGGTGGGTCTATGAGACCGCGGGCCGCGTCCTGTACGCGGGGCAGAGACCCCCCTCCCGCCCCTTGCTGCGAGAGGCCGAGCAGGACCGTGCCGAGCAGGGCAAGCACGGCGACGGCTGCAACGGTCATGGCCCGCGACACCCTCCGCCTTCGCGGCCTGACAGCCCTACGGGGAGGAGCCTGCTCGGCCTCTCGCCGTTGTGCCCTGGTCTCGGCACTGATCCCTGGCGCCTGGCTGAGTCCGTTCCGCACGCGTTCGAGGTCGGCGAGGAACTCGGGCGCGCTCCCGTAGCGGTCGACGGGGACCTTGGCGAGGAGCTTCACGACGAGGGCGTCTATCTCATCGGGTATGGCCGGGTTCAGCATCCTCGGCGGACGCAGTGGCTCCGTGACGTGCTTCATGCAGACGGCCATCGGATTGTCTGCGGTGTAGGGCAGCTCGCCCGTGAGCATCTCGTAGAGGATCACACCCAGAGAGTAGAGGTCGCTCGCGGGGCTCACGGGTTCGCCAAGGGCCTGCTCGGGCGAGATGTAGCCCGCCGTGCCGAAGACGGCGTTCGTCACCGATATCGTCACGGCCGAGGCCGCCCTCGCTATGCCGAAGTCCGTGACCTTCAGGTCGCCCGATGAGGTCACAAGGACGTTCTGGGGCTTGATGTCGCGGTGGATCACACCCCGCTCGTGCGCCGCTTCGAGCGCCCCTGCGATCTGGGCCGCAACGGCGACCGCCTTGCGGGGATCGAACGGCCCCTTCTCCTCGATACGCTTTTTGAGGGTGCCGCCAGGGACGTACTCCATCGCGATGTAGCAGGTGCCGTCCTCGGTCTCGCCCCTATCGTAGACCTGGACGATGTTGGGGTGGGAGAGGTTCGCCGCGCTGCGGGCCTCGCGCCTAAAGCGCTCGGAGAACTCCTCGTCGCTGACGTACTGACTCCTTAGCACCTTGAGGGCTACGTCCCTGTCCAGTACCTCGTCGTGGGCGAGGTAGACCTCGGCCATGCCCCCGCTGCCGAGAGACTCGGCGAGTACGTAGCGGCCGTCGATGATGTTTGCGCGCATAGATCTATTCTACCCGTCGCAGAGAGAGGAGGATACCTCTCTGGCTGAAGATTATCCCGCAAACACGGAACTTCACGAGAGCCCACGCGAGGTGTCAGGAAGGAGCCTGGCGTCGCGACTGTGTGTTCGGCCGGTCACACCTGGCCGGTGCTTAACGGGACATGACCCAGCGTTTCAGCCCGCCCGCCCAGTACTTCACCTTCTGCCACACGGAGGCCTCTTCGTAGCCTTTCTTGACGACGAGGGGGCTGCTACCCACCTTATGGC
>CADDZK010000111.1 GCA_902812425.1 Actinomycetota bacterium | reverse complement strand
GCTGAGGAGGTCGTCGAGGGAAGGCTCGACAACCAGTTCGTCCTCGACATCTTCCAGACGGGGAGCGGGACCTCGACGAACATGAACGCCAACGAGGTCATCTCCAACCGGGCGATACAGATCGTGGGCGGAGAGCTCGGCTCAAAAGACCCTCTCCATCCCAACGACCACGTCAACCAGGGTCAGTCCTCAAACGACGTCATCCCGACCGCCATCCACGTAGCGGCCCTCATAGCCGTAAAGGAGGACCTGCTCCCTGGCCTCAGGAAGCTTCAAGAGGCGCTCGAAGAGAAGTCGCGCGAGTTCGACGACGTTGTCAAGACAGGGAGGACGCACCTCCAGGACGCGACCCCGATCCGTCTCGGTCAGGAGTTCCGCGGCTACGCGGGGCAGATCGAACGCGGAATACAGCGCGTCGAAAAGGCCCGCGAGGACCTCGCCGAAGTCGCCCTCGGCGGCACCGCCGTAGGCACTGGCGTCAACACCCACCCCGAGTTCGCCCAGAAAGTCTGCGAGCGTCTGAGCGAGCGCTTCGGCGTCGAGGTGCGCGAGACGGAGAACCACTTCCAGGCCCAGAGCGCCATGGATGCCGCCGTCTTTACCAGCGGCGCGCTCAAGACCGTCGCGGTGAGTCTCCTCAAGATCTCCAACGACATCCGCTGGCTCGGGGCCGGCCCGCGCGCCAACCTCGCCGAGATAGCGCTCCCCGAGGTGCAGCCAGGCTCCTCCATCATGCCTGGCAAGGTGAACCCCGTGATCGCCGAGAGCGCCACGATGGTCGCCGCCCAGGTTATAGGCAACGATGCCACCATCGCCCTCGCAGGCCAGAGCGGCAACTTCGAGCTAAACGTCATGCTGCCTGTCATTGCGTACAACCTGATCCAGAGCATAGAAATATTGGGCTCCGCAGCCTCAAACCTCACCGACCAGTGCGTCGCCGGCCTCGAAGCGACGGATCGTGGCCCCGCGCTCGTCGAGCAGGGCCTCATGCTCGCCACGGCCCTCGCGCCCGTGGTCGGCTACGACAAGGCCGCTGAGATGTCCAAAGAGGCATACAAGACAGGCAAGACCATCCGCGAAGTCGCCCGCGAAAAGACCGACCTCTCCGAGGAAGAGCTGGACGAGGTGCTCGACGCCAAGAAGATGACGGGAGCATAGGCGGCGGCAACACCGCGGACCCTCCAACAGACAAACGCGGTCTTCTGCGTCCATGACCGCGGCGGAGGAAATATCGTACACTCGGTTCATGAACGCGGAGTACACGGCAGTGCTGAAGCAGGATGGAGATTGGTGGATCGGAGGGATAGAAGAGATCCCCGGTGTCAACTGTCAGGAACGGACGAAAGCTGATCTCCTAGCAAGCCTTCGGAAAGTCCTTGCCGAGGCGATAGAGTTTAATCGTCAGGAAGCGCGTAATGCTGCCGGTGAGCTTTGTGGAAGCGCCTTGCTCTATGAAGCGTCGCCAGTTACAGCGCCACCTGCGTAGTCACGGCTGCGAACTTCTCAGAGAGAGTGGCAACCACTCCTGATGGCTCAAAACCGTTGGTCCTTACGCTGACTTGAGGAGACTACTTCGAGAGAAGCACCCAGTTAGGAACGAGTTGAATCTAGGAAACTTGACACACGCCCTGCAATCCGCGGCATCGCTACAAACTGCTAAAGACATCAAGCCAATAGTCTTGGATTACGATCAAACAAGTCGGCGCCTAAATGTTGTTGATCGCGGGTTCTTGATCTGGCGAGAACACCAAGATCAACAGGACCTACTTGACATAGCGGGTCTTGTGCTGACTTAAGGAGAGAAGAGGCTCACTTCCGCATGTTGGGTTCGAGGATCTTTTTGCGGAGGCGGATGGACTCTGGTGTGATCTCCACGAGCTCGTCTTCACCGATGTATTCGAGGGCGTCCTCAAGGGTCAGTTTACGGACCGGAGTTAGATTCAGGGCGTCGTCGGCGCCGGCGGAGCGGACGTTGGTGAGCTTCTTGTTCTTGCAGACGTTGACGTTGAGGTCGTTCTCGCGGTTGTTCTCGCCGACGACCATGCCGACGTAGACTTCGGTCGCCGGCGTGATGAAGAAGCTGCCGCGCTCCTGGAGCTTCCAGATGGAGTACGCGAAGGCGCTCCCCGCCTCGCTCGCCACGAGGCTGCCGTTCTGGCGGGTCTTGAGGTCGCCGGCCCACGGCGCGTAGCCGTCGAAGACGTGGCTCACGATGCCTTCGCCCTGCGTCATGGAGAGGAACTGCGTCCTGAAACCAAAGAGGGCGCGGGCGGGGATCTTGAACTCTATCCGCGTGCGCGAGCCCTGCGGCTCCACGTCGACGAGCTGTCCCTTGCGGCCGGAGAGAACCCCGATCGCCGTCGAGGCGAACTGCTCGGGAACGTCGATGACCAGATGCTCGAAGGGCTCGTGCTTTTTGCCTTCGATCTCCCGAATGATGACCCGCGGCGCGCCAACCTGAACCTCGTACCCCTCGCGCCGCATGGTCTCGAGGAGGATGGACAGATGCAGCTCGCCGCGCCCCGAGACCTCGAACTCGTCGGGACGCAGCTCCTCGACGCGCAACGACACGTTGGTCTGTACCTCTCTTCTAAGACGGTCTCTGAGATGGCGTGACGTGACGTATTTACCCTCCCTGCCTGCGAAGGGGGAGGTGCTGGGCCCGAACATCATGCTGACCGTCGGCTCGTCCACCGTGATAACTGGCAGCGCCTCGGGATCTGCGAGGTCGGCTACGGTCTCCCCGATCTGGGCGTCCTCGATCCCTGAGAGGGCCACGATGTCGCCGGCGCCGACCTCCTCGGCCTCGATGCGCTGCAGACCAAGGTGCGTGAACGGCTGAACGACGCGCGTCTTCGTCATCGTGCCGTCCTTGTGGATCAGGTTCACGAACTCGCCGCGCCTGACCTCGCCGCGCCGCACGCGCCCGACCACGATGCGTCCGAGGTACTCTGAGTAGTCCAGGTTGGTGACGAGCATCTGGAAGGGGGCTGCGAGGTCGACCTCGGGGGCTGGGATCTCCTCGAGCACCGTCTCGAAGAGCTCGCGCATGTCGTCGCGAGGCTCGTCCATGTCCCTGAAGGCCCTGCCCTCGCGCGCAACGGCGTAGAGGATGGGGAAGTCGAGTTGTTCGTCCGAGGCGCCGAGGTCTGCCATCAAATCGAAGGTGAGGTCGACGACCTCTTCGGGGCGGGCGTCCATGCGGTCGACCTTGTTGACGACTACGATGGGCTTCAGGCCGAGCTCGATGGCCTTGCGGAGCACGAAGCGCGTCTGGGGCATCGGGCCCTCGGCCGCGTCCACGAGGAGCAGACAGCCGTCGACCATGCCGAGGACACGTTCGACCTCGCCGCCGAAGTCCGTGTGGCCGGGGGTGTCGACTATGTTGATCTTGACCCCCTCGTACTCCACGGCCGTGTTCTTGGCCAGGATGGTGATGCCGCGTTCCCTCTCCAGGACGTTCGAGTCCATGGCGCGCTCGGAGATCTCCTGCCCGTGTCCGAGCTGGAGGGTTTGCTTGAGCAGGCCGTCCACGAGGGTGGTCTTGCCGTGGTCGACGTGCGAGATGATGGCGATGTTACGGTATTCCACGTGTTCTCCTGACACACTTCTCCCACCGCGCCGCACGTGAGAGATCCAAGCAACGAAAAAGGCCGCGCACGGCGGGCCTTCAGACCCAGAGTCTACCGCACATTTCGTCCGGCATAGAGCCGGAGTGTCCCTGCTCCCTGTTGACGTTCATGCGGGACGTGGGAGCCTCACGTATAATTTTCGCCCAGGGAACAGGAGTAGTGAACATGATCTCCACGCCGACGTCGCCAGTGAACGTGCCGGAGCCGGGTTCCGCGGAGGAGCTGAGGCAATTTGCGGCTCTGCAGGAGAGGCTCGGGCCGCTGGCCCGAAGGGTGATCTCCGACCGGCGCGCACCACAGACGGTCGTGGTCGTGCCGAGCCTCACGCTCGACGTGGAGGAGCTTGCTAAGATCCCCGGCTCCCACCACTACGAGGAGCGGCTGCTCTGCATGTTGATGCTCTTACGGTTGCCCCGCACCCGCGTCGTCTACGTGACGAGCCAGCACATCGCGCGGGCCGTCGTCGACTACTATCTGCACCTCCTTCCTGGCATCCCTCTGCGTCACGCCCGCAGCCGGCTGACGCTCCTCTCGTGCCACGACGCCTCGGATGTTCCGCTAACGCGCAAGATCCTGGACCGTCCACGCCTCGTGGAGCGCATCAGGGCCGCCATCCCTGATCCAGAAGCTGCGCACCTGACCTGCTTCAACAGCACGGCCTTCGAGCGCAGCCTCGCCGTACGGCTCGGCATTCCTCTGTATGGGAACGACCCCGAGCTCAACTACCTCGGGACCAAGAGCGGCAGCAGGGAGGCGTTCAGGGAGGCGGGGGTTCCGCTGCCGGAGGGCTTCGAGCACCTTCGCGACGGGGACGATGTGATCGAGGCCGTCGTCGAGCTCAAGCGCCGCCATCCTGGGCTGCGCCGCGCTGCGATAAAGCTCGACGAGGGTTTCTCGGGCGAGGGGAACGCGGTCTTCTCCTACGACGGCGCGCCTGAAGGGCGGGATCTCGCGCGCTGGGTCAGGGACGAGTTGCCGGAACGCATCAAGATCGAAGCCGTAGGCGAGACCTGGGAGCGTTACCGGCGGAAGTTCGAGCAGATGGGCGGCATCGTGGAGTGCTGGATGGAGGGGGAAGAAGTACGGTCGCCCTCCGTGCAGTGCCGCATTAACGCCCTCAGGCAGGCCACCGTCGTCTCGACGCACGACCAGGTCCTCGGCGGGCCTTCGGGTCAGATCTTCCTCGGCAGCACCTTCCCTGCTGACGCCGAGTACAGCAAGGAGATCAAGGAGGCGGGGGAGAAGGTCGGGAAGGTGCTCAAGGAACGCGGGGCCCTGGGGCGCTTCGCCATCGACTTCATCTCCGTCAGGCGCGGCGATGGCTGGGAACACGCCGCCATCGAGATCAACCTCAGAAAAGGCGGTACGACGCATCCTTACCTGATCCTGCGTTTCCTGACGGACGGTACCTACGACCCCGAGGAAGGCCTGTACTGCACGCCAACGGCGAAGCCGTGCTACTACTACGCCTCGGACAACCTCCAGAGCCCCGTCTACAAGGGCCTCACCCCCGACGACCTGGTCGACATCGCCGTGGACAACGGCCTCCACTTCGACGGCGCCTCGCAGCAGGGGGTCGTTTTTCACCTTATCGGGGCACTCTCCCAGTACGGCAAAGTCGGCACCGTCTGCATCGGCAGCAGCCACGAGAACGCAAAGAAGTACTACCGCGACACCGTCGCGGTTCTGGACCGCGAGGCGCAGAGGTAGCAGGATTGCCGGCCTAACCGGCGAACAGGGTGTAGACTCCGTCGGCCAGCAGGGAAGCGAAGGCCAGGACGACGAGGATCTTCACCGTGGCGGGCGAGCTTCTCCACACGCCTTTGACCGCCCGTCCTATCCTTCCCAGCCTCACCCCCACCCTGTCGAAGAGGCGCGCGAGGGGTAGAAATTCGCCAGCGAGCAACCAGAGACCGACGGCGATGATGATGTAGCTCGGTCCCGGCGTCGGGATAAAGATGAAGCCAGCGATTATGAGCAAGGGACCGCAGGTGAGGCTGAAGAGCCTCCAGTATCTCCACACCAGACCCTTCCTGGTGCGGCGCTGGTGCAGGTGGTAGCGGGCCTGGTAGCGGTGACCTGCGTCGATCTCCCTGAAAGTCCGCCAGTGCCGCCAGCCGTCCTTCGCCTTCTCGATAGCACGCTTGATGTTCTCTAACCAGCTCACCAGCCTAGTTAGAACAACGATCCGCTGAAAAGCAAGAGGTAAACGACGTAAATGATCGCTGCGACACATATAGTGGCCACCAAGATCACAGCGACCTTGCCAAAGACGGAAGCCCGCCACACCTTCCTGGTGAACCGCCAGAGCTTCCTGAGCCTCACTTCGAGCCAGTCGAGGAAGCGGGCCGCGGGGAGCAACTCGCCGGCTAGGATCATGAGCCCGATAAAGACGGTTCCCCAGCCTGGGCCGGGCAGAGGAGAGAGGACGAGGCTGCCCACGGCGATAACTAAGCCGAGCGTGATCAGGAAGATCCTCCATACGATGTGCCCCTGCTCGTCCTGCCGCCTGCGACGGTAGCGGTCCTTGAAGCGTTCTCCTGGTTCGCTCTCCTTGAACTCCTGCCAGTGCTGTTTCATCTGTTCGATCACATATAGATCATTCCCCATAACTCCCCATTTGACAACCTCGCCCGTGCACCGGAGCGCAGGATGCGGTATACCGGAGTTGTCGAAAAGATACGAACGGAGAGATGTGACCTATGACGACTGAAGATAGGGCGAACGGCTCTACGAGGGAGGTCGCGACACTCGGGGGCGGCTGTTTCTGGTGTCTCGAGGCGGTCTACCAGGAGTTGAGGGGCGTCGAGAAGGTCGAGTCGGGGTACTCCGGGGGTTTCGTCCCGAACCCGACCTACAGGCAGGTGTGCTCGGAGACGACGGGACACGCCGAGGTCGTGCAGGTTACGTTCGACCCTGGGGTGGTCTCGTACAGGGATATCCTGGAGGTCTACTTCACCATCCACGACCCGACGACCCTCAATAGACAGGGCGCCGACGTGGGGACGCAGTACCGGTCTGTGATCTTCTACCACACCGATGAGCAGAGGCGAATCGCGGAAGCGGTGATCTCCGACCTCGAATCTGAGGGCATCTGGGAGGATCCCATAGTGACCGAGGTAGAGCCTTTCGACGAATTCTACGTCGCCGAGGACTACCACCAGAACTATTTCCGCAATAACGGGTTCCAGCCTTACTGCCAGGTGATCATCGCTCCCAAGGTTGCGAAGTTCCGCAAGCAGCACCTCGACCGTCTCAAGGCTTGAGGGCTAGGAGAGGCCGCCCAGCCCGAAGAGGTCATCCTCCCGGCTCTGCTGCAGGGCTTCGATGAGCTCCCTTAGGTCGCCCATCCTCACCCTCATGGGGCCTCCGCCTGCCGGCGGCGGGTCGATGGCGACGTAGCCGACCTCGTCCTCCACGGACTCGAGTGCCCTGACGAGGCCGGCGCCGGAGACCTCGACGGCCTCGAGGTCGTCCCCGAAGTCTGTGGAAGCCAGGAAAGCCCCCGCCTTCGCCTCCGAGTCGAAGAGCGGCACGGCGCCGCGGTCGTCCACGAGGATGGTGAGGGGACGTGCACCGGGGACAACCTCCTCGAAGAGGAGTACGTAGGGAGGCTGCGGCATCTCGTTCGAGGCCACGGCTCAGGAGGGGCGCGGGGCCATCGTTACCAGGAGGATCAGGTTCTCGGCGCCCTCGTTGCTGACGCCGTGAGGGTCTCCTGCGCGAGCGATGACGGCGTCGCCCTCGCCGAGGTCCCGCTCCTCCTCGCCCACGGTGAAATGGCCCGTGCCCGAAAGGACGTAGTAGACCTTATCAGAGCCCTCGTGGGCGTGGACCTTCTGGGACTGTCCGGGGAGGAGGCAATAAGTATCATAGAAGAGGTGCTGCGAGTCGAAGATGGCGTTCTTCTTCATCTTCTCCTCGGAGAACGCCACGGCGTCCGAGACGGACTTTATCTCCACTAGCATCTCCTCCTTCGACGTTGTCATAAAGTCCACTCTAGCATCCCGATGAGCACTTCTGCGAAGGAACCAACTCAGGGTTGGGGAGTACACTTCTTCCGGAGGTGAGATCTGCAATTCCCACCGAGGTGAGTAGTGAGTGCAGAAAATGTTCCCGTATGCAGACTTTGCGGAGGGCCCGTGGTTGTCAATCGGGAAGACTATGAAGTGTTCGAGCGGATGCACTGGCTCTGCTTCCATATCATTTCGAGCACTTCGCTGATCCTGACGAGCCATGCGAAGATCCTTCCTGCCCATGGTTGCACATTCAGATCCTCCGCTGGAAGCTCGAACAGCTAGGGTACGACCCCGACGAAGTTATCCACGAAGCCACCTACAATCATCTTGATCCGGCTGATTGAGCGCTGAAGTCTCCTAAACTCGAAACTCCTTCGGGTACTTCGTCAGGTTGCGGCAGCCATCCTCGGTGACCACGACGAGGTCTTCTATGCGGACGCCGCCGACCTCCGGGTCATAGACGCCGGGCTCGACGGAGACGACGTCGCCGGGGATGAGCTCTTCGTCGGCCATTGAGACGCGGGGGGCCTCGTGGATCTCCAGCCCTACCCCGTGCCCCGTGCCGTGGAAGAAGCCTTCCGTGAGCGGTTTGCCTTCCTCCTGATCGTGGACGCTCGTCTTGTAGCCGGCCTGGTGCAGGATCTCCGAGACCTTGCGGTGGATATCCCTGCCGTTGACGCCGGCCTTTATCATGGAGAGCGCCGCCTCCTGGCTCTCTAGGACGGCGTCGTACATCTTCTGCAGACCGTCCTTCGGCTCACCCTTGACGAAGGTGCGGGTCATGTCAGAGTAGTAGCGGGTCGAGAGGTCGACCGGGAAGATGTCGATAATGATGGACTCTCCCGCCTTCAGGGGGCCGTGGCCGCGCTCGTGCGGGTCTGCCCCTTGCGGTCCTCCTGCGACGATCGTGCCGTCTGCGGCGCAGCCGCGACGGAGGAGCTCGACGTCTATCTCCGCGCGCAAAAGCTCGCTCGTCAGGGTCTCGCCGCGCCACTGCAAGGTGCCGTCGTCCCCGATTTCGGACTCCTTCAGAACGTCGACGGCGTGGGCGCAGGCTGCCTCGACGGCGTCCTGGGTCTTCTCGATGTGGGAGATCTCACCCTCCGTCTTGGAGCGTCTGAGCC
This sequence comes from Actinomycetota bacterium, assembly GCA_902812425.1. GTDB lineage: Bacteria > Actinomycetota > Rubrobacteria > Rubrobacterales > Rubrobacteraceae > Rubrobacter_D. The sequence goes on along the minus strand of CADDZK010000111.1, from coordinate 2,674 downwards.
CGTCGAAGAGGTTGCCGTCTGGCGTGAGGGTGACGCCGCGGGCGCGCAGCTCGTCAGCGTAGACGACGCCGAAGTCAGCGGGGACGACGATGGGGGAGTTCGAGGCACCGAGCTTTTCGAGTAGGTTGGCGACGGCGGCGGCGTACGCCCTGGCGCCGCTCTTCAGCTCGCGGGAGAGGCGGATGATCCCCAGCTCCTCGTAGGAGAGCAGCTGGTCCACGGGCGCCTCCTTCTCGGCCCGCCCGTATTCCAGAGATGAGACGGCCAGATACTTCTTGCCCCCGATGCGCAGGCAGATCACCGCGTCCGGTGCTAGAAACCCCGAGAGGTGGTAAGCGTCGGCGTCGTGCTCCGGCGCTCCGATGACGAGCAGGTTCTGCCCTTCGTCCTTGTTCATAAGCCTCCCTCCAAGAAAACGGGTCCGGCGTCCCATTCTACTACCGAACAGGACGAAATCCCTCTCCATAACCGGATATAATCGCCGCGAGATGCAGAAGCAACGGGACATGCACAGCAGGGTCGAGGAGGCATTGGACAAGGTCCGCCCTGCGCTGCGGGCCGACGGAGGAGATGCCAGGGTCGTCGCGTGCGATGAGGAGAGCGGCTCCATCAGCATCCAGATGCTGGGGGCCTGTAAGGGTTGCCCGCTCTCGCAGCTCGACTTCGTCTACGCCATCGAGAGCCTCATACGGCGTGAGGTGCCCGAAGTGCGCGAGATCGTAGCGGTGTAATAGCTTCTCAGCACGCCGCCTTTGGCGGCTTGTCAGCACGGCGCTTCGCGCCTTTCAGCACTCTTCGAGCCTTCGGCTCTCGCTTTCAGCTTGTCAGCTTTCCTCGGACCATGGTCGCCAAATCCACGTTCTAGCTGAAGTGCTGACGAGCGGAGGCCGCTAGGCCGTAGCGTGCTGAGAAGCTGAAATGCTACTGACGTTCTTGCGGAGCGCCGCGCAGGGCGCCCGGCGGGAGGGCTTTTCTGGCTTCTGAGAGGGCGTCGATCGCCCGCTTGCGGCTTCGGCGGAGCCTGATACGCCTGAGGAAGGAGGCGTCCTGGAGGGCTTCGCCGGTCAGGTGGGTGAGGGTGATCATGTCGTTCGCACAGGCCCTGTAGCCTAGAGCGCACATCTCGACGCGAACCTCGTCTGCGGGCGACTCTTCGAGGGCACGTTGGATCTCCTCTGCCCGCTCTACTATGGCGCGGGAGAGCGACTCTGGCGAGTCCGTGAAGGAACGACGGGACCTGTAGCCGGCGATCGCCTCCGGCGAGAGCCGGCGGATGCCGAGGGCCGGGCCGCCGTACCTGCGGCGCGCGACGAACGCAACGACGAGCGTCAGCGGGATTATGAGGACGAGGAACAGAGAGAAGCTAGGGAGCAGGAATTCGAGCGCGGCCAGGGCTACCATCTCGGCCGCCACTATCGAGGTTAAGTACAGCTTGAACATCCCCTGCGGCACCTCTCCGCCACCATCTTCGAGGGTTCTAAGTCTATGTTTTGTGGAGCGATTTGGCAAGCGCGATCCGGGCTACCTGTATAATTCCGCTTATGCAAAGCGATAAAGCCCCCGAGTTCGACCTGCAACGCCCCCTGGCGAGCGCCGTCGCCGTGACGAGGGCCGTCCTCTTCTCCCCGAGAAGTTTCTACCTGAACTTCAAGGTTGAAGGACCTTTGAGGGAGCCGGTGATCTTCGTACTGCTCGTCGGGGCGTTCGCCGGCGTGCTCGGGGCTGTGGTCGCCCTTGCTTCCAACCTGCTCTTCGGCGACCTCGACGCTGGGGACGTGCGGGCGGCCGTGGTGGATGGGCTCCTCTTCGCCGTGCTCTCGCCCGTCGGTGTCGGCGTCGTTGCGGCGGTCTACCTTCTCTCCATCAGGACCTTCGTCGGGAAGGTGGCGAGCTTCTCCGCGGTGTATCGCATGGCGGCTTATGCGGCCGCCGCACTGGTACTCGCGTGGATACCGGTACTCGGCGCCTTCGCCGTCACCTACGCCCTGATGGTCTTGATGGGGATCGGTATAAGGAGCGTGTACACGACCTCCATAATGACGGCGGCCATCACCGCTCTCTTGGGCTTCGTCCCCGTCGAGACCGCCCTGATCTGGCTCACCCTCGCCGGGTTGTCCTAGAGAGAGCTTCGTACTCCTCGAGGTCCCGCTCGGCCCGCCGCCGCAGCGCCTCGGGCATGAGATGCAGCGGATCCCCGCCGTAGCGCTCCAGAATGAGCCTGCGCGAGATACTCAGGTAGGATTGCCGCATCGAGAGCTCGACGGGCACGGTCATCTCCCTCGGAAAGACGCGGTAGGCCAGGTCCTCGCGCGGGCCCAGCGCGGGAGGCTCCATCCCGTGCTGCCTCCTCGACGAGATCCTGCGTTCCCAACGCTCCCGCAAGACTTTCATCTCCGCCGCGTCGGGGGCGACGTTCAGAGGCCCCGTCTCGAAGGGGTCCTCCGGCGTGAAGCCGAACGACTCCTCGAAGAGACGAGCGGTCCTGCCGGCGCCCCGCACGCGCAGGTACTCGTACTCGCTGCGCAGCAGGACGAGCTGCGCATCGTAGTACGCGCCAAGCCCGTCCCTCGCCGGGCGTTCGGCTTCGAGCCCGCGCTCGGCGAGCCGCGCCCTGAGAACTTCCGCGCGCCGTCGTAGCCGGAGGCGTTGCCTAAGGAACAGCCCGCCACCAGAG
>CADDZK010000110.1 GCA_902812425.1 Actinomycetota bacterium | reverse complement strand
CCACGCTCGATGACGCGAGGGCGATGATCCAGGCCTCGGAGACCTCGGGTAGCCAGCTTAGGATCGCCTTCCCCGTACGCTACCTGCCCTCCGTCGTCAGGGCGCGGGAGATCGTGCGCGGAGGTTCTCTGGGTCGCGTTCTCGCCATCAACGGCACGAACCACGGCCAGATCCCCGGCGGCTGGTTCCTAGACCCCGAGCTCGCCGGCGGCGGAGCCGTAATGGACCACACCGTCCACCTCGCAGACATACTGCGCTGGATGCTCGACGCCGAGGTGAAGAGCGTCTACGCCGAGGTAGGGTCCTTCTTCGGCGCCGCAGATACTGACGACGCCGCCATCCTCACCCTCGAACTCGAAGGCGGTCCCCTGGCCGAAGGCACCTTCGCGACCATAGACCCGAGCTGGTCGCGCGGGGACGGCTACCCGACCTGGGGTGACGTGACACTCAGGATCGCAGGTACATCGGGGGTACTCGACGTTGACCCGTTCGCCCGTCCTCTGAGGACCTTCGACCACGAGTCGGGTATCCCTGCGTGGTCATACACGGGAGAGGACATGAATGCGCTGATGCTCGCGGATTTTCTGCGCGGCGTGGCAGAGGGTGAGCCTTCGGGCGCGAGCGGGCTGGATGGCTTGCGGACGCTAGAGATCGTGCTCGCCGCCTACAGCTCCGCGGAGGAGCACGCACCCAGGAGGATAACGCGGGCGTAGTAGACCGGCGTGAAACCCTCGTTGCCCCGTAGCGTATATTTTCGGGATGATGGAAGCTAACGGCGAGACATCCACACAGGATCGTGCGGCCCTCATCGTCAACACGCGCTCGCGCAGCGGGGAGAGGGCATTCTTCGGGGCCATCGACCGGCTAGGGGAGCTCCATGTCCCGCTCGGCGTCACCTACGCCATAAGGGATCCCGCGCGGCTCCGCGAGAAGGTGAGAGAGATCCTCGAAGAAGGCTCGGGCTACGGGTCCCTGATCCTCGGCGGCGGGGACGGGTCCGTGAGCTCCGTGGCCGACCTCCTCTGTGGGCGAGATACGGTTCTCGGGCTTCTTCCCCTCGGCACCGCCAACGACTTCGCGCGGACGCTCGGGATACCGCAGGACATAGAGGGCGCCTGCCAGACGATAGCCCACGGCAAGGTCGTCGACGTTGACCTCGGCCTCGCCGGCGACAAGCACTACCTGAACGTCGCCTCCGTCGGGCTCGGGGTGGAGGCCACGCGGGCGCTCTCGCCTTGGCTGAAGAAGAGCACGGGTCCGCTGGCCTATCCAGTGGCCGCCATCAGGGCTTTCATCAGGCACGAGCCTTTCTCAGCCAGGCTGACCTTCCCCGAAGGGGACCACGAGCCCGTCGAATACGGGCGTCTTTTGCAGGTCGCCGTCGGCAACGGGCGCTTCTACGGCGGGGGGATGGTCGTCGCGCCTGAGGCCGGCATAGACGACAGGACCCTCGACGTCTACGTCATAGAGCTGAGCAGGCAGCGCGACCTCATAGGGGTCGCCCGTTATCTGAAGAGCGGGGACTTCATCAGGATGGACTGTGTGAACCACTTCAGGACCTCGCGCGTGCGGCTAGAGACCGACCCGGAGCTCCCGATCAATATAGACGGGGAAGTCGTGGCGAAGACCCCGCAGAACTTCTCCGTCGTCCACAACGCCCTCAACGTGCTCGTGCCGCAGGAGTCGGCTGCAGCGCGTCGCGACGAGTGAACGTCGCGCTTGCGTGGTCCGATTGCTAGACTGATGATCACATCGGTGGGGACCGAGGCGAGGAGGAACAGATGCACTCGGAGGATATCGACGGCCTGACCGTTGGCGGGCTGCTGGATCTGGTGGCCGAACGTCGCCCTGATGACGAGGCCCTCGTCTACGCAGATAGGGACCTGCGCTACACCTACAGGGAGTTCAAAGAGGTCGTGGAGAGGTGCGCACGGTCTCTGATGGCGCTCGGTCTAAAGAAGGGCGACCATGTCGCCGTGTGGGGACAGAATGTCCCGGAGTGGGTAACCCTGCAGTTCGCGACGGGGAAGGTCGGGGCCGTGCTCGTCACCGTGAACCCCGCCTACAAATCGCACGAGCTGAAATACGTACTGGAGCAGTCGGACGCCGCTGCCCTCTTCCTGACGGAGGGGGTCAGGGACGCTGACTTCCTCCAGATCCTGCAAGGCGCCGTCCCCGAGCTCGCACGGGCAGAGCGCAGTCCGCTCTCTATCGAGGAGTTGCCCTTCCTCAAAAACGTCGTCTTGATGGGTGGAGATCCGCCAGACGAACTACCCGTAATGAGCTTCGAGGAGTTTCTGAAGAGGGGAGAGGAGGTCTCTGCCGAGGAGCTGCGTGAGAGGCAACACTCTCTCGACGCCGAAGAGGTCATCAACATGCAGTACACCTCGGGGACGACGGGTTTCCCCAAAGGCGTGCAGCTGACCCACACGAACATCGTCAAGAACGCCTTCCACATCGGGGAATGCATGGAGCTAGGACCCGAGGACAGGGTGTGTATCCCTGTGCCTTTCTTCCACTGCTTCGGCTGCGTCCTCGGGACGCTCAACACCGTAACCCACGAGGGGGCGATGGTGCCCGTCGAGAGCTTCAACGCCGAGAGAGTCTTGCAGGCCGTAGACCAGGAGCGGTGCACCGCCGTACTCGGGGTACCCACGATGTTCATAGCGGAGCTGGAGCACCCCGACTTCGAGCGTTACGATACAAGCTCTCTTCGAACCGGGATCATGGCTGGCTCGCCGTGCCCGATGGAGGTGATGAAGAAAGTCGTCGACATGATGGGGGCCTCCGAGATCACCATAGCCTACGGCCAGACGGAGTCGAGCCCCGTCATTACCCAGACGCGCACGGATGACCCGCTCGAGCTGCGCGTCTCCAGCGTCGGGCGCAAGCTCCCCGACGTCGAGGTACGCATCGTGAGCCTGGAGACCGGCGAGGACTGCGCGCCCGGAGAGCAGGGAGAGCTCTGGACGCGCGGCTACCACGTCATGCGCGGCTACTACAAGATGGAGGAGAAGACGCGCGAGGTCATTGACGAAGAAGGCTGGCTGCACACGGGCGACCTCGCCGTCATGGACAAAGAGGGGTACGTCAAGATCACGGGCCGGGCGAAGGACATGATCATCCGCGGCGGCGAGAACGTCTACCCGCGCGAGATAGAGGAGTTCCTCTATACCCACCCCGATATCTCCGACGTCCAGGTCTACGGGGTCCCCGACGAGAGGTACGGCGAACAGGTCGCCGCGGCTATAAAGAAGAAGCCTGGTACGGATCTCACCGCGGAGGACGTACAGGATTACTGCCGCGAGAACATCGCGCACTACAAGGTGCCCGAGTACGTCGATTTCGTCGACGAGTACCCGATGACGGCGAGCGGCAAGATCCAGAAGTACAAGCTCCGCGAGGCCGCCATCGAGCACTACGGCCTGAAAGGCACGACGGTAGAGTCAGCTTGAGGGCTACTCGACCGGGCCTTCAGGGACCTCCTCTATAGAGCCTTGCTCGCCACGCTGAGGCAGCGCGACTTCGCGCTGTTGTGGTTCGGCGGTTTGATCTCGATGATGGGCGACTGGGCGATGTTCGCCGCGCTGCCTTTCTACGCCTTCGACCAGACGGGCTCCGCCTTCGCCTCGGGCGCCGTCCTGACGGCCCTGACCCTTCCGGGTCTTCTGTTCGGCACCGTTGCCGGTGTGTTCGTGGACCGCTGGAACCGAAAGCGGACGATGGTTGCGGCGAACCTGCTACAGGTGCTCGTCATGATGCCGCTTCTGCTCGTGCATCCGGGAGAGTCGCTGTGGCTCGTGTACGTAGTGGCCTTCGTGATGGCCTCGGTCTGGCAGTTCATCTCCCCAGCCGAGAACGCGCTCTTGCCAGGCCTCGTCGGCGCAGAGAGGCTGATGGTCGCCAACTCCCTCAACGCCTTCAACGATAATCTCGCCCGTATAACGGGTCCGGCGCTGGGTGGTGTCGTGGTCGCTCTCGGAGGGCTCGCCGGGGTGGCGCTCTTGAACGGCGCCACCTTCCTGCTCGCAGCCTTGTTGATAGCCCTGATCCGACCTCCCCGTATCGCGCGAAAGGACGAAGACCCGGACGCAGTTCGGGGCGGGCTACTCACCGTATGGAGGGAGTGGCTGGAGGGCTTGAGGCTGGTGGCCGGTGAGCGGCGGGTCGCCGTGCTCTTCGCCATACTCGGCGCCGCGATGCTCGCCGACAGCATCCTCTCGGCCCTCCTAGCCCCGTTCGTCGGGGGAGTACTGGGGGCACCCGCTTCGCTCTTCGGACTTCTTCTGACCCTGAGGGGCGTGGGAGGCTTGATCGGGGGTGTCCTTCTCGGCTACGTCGCGGGGAGCACGCGTACGGAGAACCTGCTCACCCTGTGCCTGATCTTGGTCGGCGCCGGTACGTTGGTATTCGCCGTCGTTCCGCTGGTACCCGTCTCGATGGCATGCGCGGTCGCTCTAGGCATACCAGCCGTCGGTTGGATCGCCAGCCAGCAGACCCTCCTGCAGAAGAGCGTGGCTGACGAGTATCTCGGGAGGGTGTTCGGCGCTTTCTCCGCCACCACCGCCCTGATGCTGTTCATAGGTAGCCTCTCCTCAGGGGCCCTGGGAAACCTCGCCGGAATTGTGCTGCTCCTCGTAGTGTCGGCGATCATCTACTGCGCGGCGGGGGTTCTCGCCATGTTCCTGCTCAGAGAGACGCGGGCGGGCTACTAGAAAAGCAGGCAGAAAAAAAGGGCCGGGATGAGTACCCCGGCCCTCGATCTTTCGTGCTACCTGCGGGCGGTCCTGCCGCCCGCGACAGCCCTGTAGATTGCCAGCAGTATGATCGCGCCGATGGTGGCGATGATGATGGTCCAGATTATGCCGCCACCGCCGATGCCGATAAGGCCAGCCAGAAAGCCGCCAACGATAGCCCCGGCGATGCCGATCAGGATCGTGATTATGATCCCGCCCGGATCGTCGCCTGGCATGATCAGCTTGGCGAGCGCGCCGGCGATCAGGCCGATGATGATCCAGCCAATAATCGCGCCTATGCCCATGGTTTGTAGCCTCCTTCACTAAAGATATGGGACACCGTTTTCTATTCCCTAATACGATTAAAGGAAACATTAGTTTCTGAAAGCACAATATAGTTCCGTAAAGAGTCCTCCGTATGCCGAATATTGTGTCGCGCTGCTATCATGCGGGGAGTCCCGGGGATCAGGAGGAGCTTCTATGAACTTCGACCCGACCGAAGACCAGCGCCGGTGGCGGGATCTGGCGCGCGAGTTCGCGCAGGGCGAGATCCGACCCCGCGCCGCCGAGCTCGACCGCGAGCAGAGGTTCCCCTACGACATAGTCGCACAGATGTCCCGTCTCGGCCTGATGGGGCTGACGCTGCCTGAGGAGTACGGTGGTTCGGGAGGGGACTTCGTAGCATACAACCTGGCACTGGAGGAGATCTCACGCGCTGATACCTCCGTCGGGATAACGATGGAGGCCCACATCTCTTTGGGCTGCGCTCCTATAGCCGCCTACGGCACGACTCAGCAGAAAGAGAGGTTTCTCTCCAGGTGCGCGACCGGCGAGAGCCTCTGGGCGTTCGGCCTGACGGAGGAGGAGGCGGGCACGGACGCGGGAGGGACGCGGACGACGGCTGAGCTTGAGGACGGCGAGTGGGTCATCAACGGGTCGAAGAAGTGGATCACGAACTCGGGTACACGGATCACCGGCGGCGTGACGGTTATCGCCAGGACGGGCACCCGTGAGGACGGGAGACCCGAGCTCAGCGCGATCATCGTCCCCCAGGACGCTCCCGGCTACACGCGTGGACCGGCGTACGAGAAGCTGGGCTGGCGCGCCTCGGACCAGCACCCGCTCTACTTCGAGGACTGCCACGTCCCCGAAGAGAACCTGCTCGGCGAGCGCGGGAGAGGCTTCCATCAGTTCCTCTCGACGCTGGACGGCGGCAGGGTCGCCGTGGCAGCGCTTTCCGTCGGGCTCGCGCAGGCGTGCTTCGATGATGCGCTACTGCGGGCGAAGGAGAGGGAACAGTTCGGCAGGTCCATCTCCGAGTTCCAGGCCATACAGTTCAAGCTCGCAGACATGGCGATGGAGTTAGAGCTGGCGCGCAACATGGTCCTCAAGGCCGCGTGGCTCAAGGATCAGGGCAGGCCCTTCGGGCGGGAGGCGAGCATGGCCAAGGTGTTCGCCTCGGAGGCGGCCAAGCGGGCCGCGGATCAGGCCGTGCAGATATGGGGTGGCGAGGGCTTCATGGAGACGAGCACAGTGGCGCGTTACTGGCGGCAGGTCAAGATCAACGAGATCGGCGAGGGGACTAGCGAGATCAACCGCCAGATCATCGCCCGCTCGATCCTTAGAGAGAGCCCCGCAGAGGCGAAGCTCTTCGCACAATAGGATGCCACTCTACGCCCTCAACCTCTTCGACTTGGCGGAGAACGATCTCTACTACCAGTACTCGCGCCGCTCGCCGGGGGCGGTGGCGAAGCACGGTGGGCGCGTCGTCGCACTCGGGCGGCTGGACGAAGCCCTGGCGGGCGATGCCGATCCCCGCAGCGTCATGATCCTGGTCGAGTGGCCCTCGCGCGAAGCTTTCGACGCCTTCCTCGAAGATCCCGAGCTTGCGGACCTTCACCCCCTGCGGGAGGACGGTACGCAGAACTACCTGTGGTGGACCTACGAGCGGCTCGAGGATCTGCGCCCGCTCCTTCGAACCAGCGAGAAAACATGAGCAAGCTCCGCAGCCACGTAGATACGAAGAGTGAGGCTTTCGCGAAGAACGCCGAGGCTTTCTCGGGGCTCATGGACGAGCTGCGCGAGCGCTCCGCCGAGGCCAGGCGCGGTGGGGGAGAGAAGGCGCAGAGGCGCCATGAAGAGCGCGGCAAGCTGCCCGTGCGAGAGAGGATCGAACATCTCCTCGACCCCGGTACGGCCTTTCTGGAGCTCTCTCCCCTGGCGGCCTTCGGGATGTACGACGGGAGGGTCCCTGCGGCCGGGATAGTCACGGGAATCGGGCGCGTCTCGGGGCGCGAGGTTATGGTCGTCGCCAACGATGCGACCGTCAAGGGCGGTACATACTACCCGATGACGGTAAAGAAGCACTTGCGCGCTCAGGAGATAGCGGAGCAAAATTATCTTCCCTGCATCTATCTGGTCGATTCCGGCGGAGCCTTCCTCCCCCTGCAGGACGAGGTCTTCCCCGACCGCGAGCACTTCGGGCGCATCTTCTACAACCAGGCGAAGATGAGCGCGAAGGGCATACCCCAGATCGCTGCGGTGATGGGGAGTTGCACGGCGGGCGGGGCCTACGTGCCGGCGATGAGCGATGAGGTCGTCATAGTGAAGGGGACGGGTACGATCTTCCTCGGCGGCCCTCCGCTAGTGAAAGCGGCCACGGGCGAAGAGGTAACCGCTGAGGAACTCGGCGGCGCAGACGTCCACACCCGCCGCTCCGGAGTCGCCGACCACTTCGCAGAGGATGACGAGCACGCCCTCGCGATAGTCCGCTCCATCGTGGAGAACCTGAACAGGGAGAAGACGATACCCTGGACTACTCAAGTGCCCGAGGAGCCGCTCTACGACCCGAAAGAACTCTACGGCGTCGTCCCCAGCGACTACAGGCAGGGCTACGACGTCAGGGAGGTCATAGCGCGCACGGTGGACGGCAGCCGGTTGCACGAGTTCAAGCCGCTGTATGGCGAGACGCTGGTCTGTGGCTTCGCGCGCGTCATGGGCCACCCCGTCGGTATCCTGGCGAACAACGGCATCCTGTTCTCAGAGAGCGCGCTCAAGGGTGCACACTTTATAAAGCTGTGCTCCTCGCGCGGTATCCCGCTCGTCTTCCTGCAGAACATAACGGGCTTTATGGTCGGCAAGGAGTACGAGGCGGGCGGGATCGCCAAAGACGGGGCGAAGATGGTCATGGCGGTGGCGAATGCGAACGTTCCGAAGTTCACCGTGATCGTCGGTGGTTCTTTCGGCGCAGGCAACTACGGGATGTGCGGCAGGGCGTACTCGCCGCGTTTCCTTTGGATGTGGCCCAACGCCCGCATCAGCGTGATGGGCGGCCAGCAGGCCGCGAACGTCCTGCTGACCGTGCAGGAGGAAGGACTGCGGCGCGAGGGAGAGGAGATGGGCGACGATGAGCGGGAGGAGTTCAGACGGCCGATCCTGGAAAAGTACGAGGAGGAGGGGAACCCCTATCACTCGACGGCCAGGCTCTGGGACGATGGGGTCATAGACCCTGCTGACACGCGGATGGTGCTCGCGCTCGGGCTCTCGGCCGCCGCGAACGCCCCGCTCGAAGCGACGACCTTCGGCGTCTTCAGGATGTAGGTTTTGTAGGCACCAGCTATCAGGAAGGGGTTTGCATGATTTACCTGCGAGGAAGCATCGATTGTGGCCGCGTCGGAATCCTCCCGACGTCGTCGAGAGACAACCAGATGGCTGAAGCATGATGCCTGCGCACTACAAGCACCTGAAGAGGACCGGGGACGGAGGCGTGGTTACCGTAACGCTCGCGCGCCCGGACTCGCACAATGCCTTGAACGAGGAGCTCATCGCGGAGTTGACGCGCTGCTTCGAGGAGATCTCGGACGACGAAAGGGTGCGGGTCGTCGTGCTCGATGGCGAAGGACGCTCGTTCTGCGCAGGGGCAGACGTCGGGTACATGCGGGAGACCGCCGACTTCTCCTACGAGGAGAACCTGGAGGACGCCAGAAGGCTTGCCATGATGTACTGGACCGTAGACGAGTGTCCGAAACCGCTCGTCGCGAAGGTTCATGGAGCGGCGATGGGCGGAGGAGCCGGTCTCGTCGCGGCGGCTGACGTCGCCGTGGTAGAAGCGGAGACGCGCTTCGCCTTCTCCGAAGTGGGCCTGGGGATTGCACCCGCCACCATCGCACCGTTCGTGGTACGCAAGATCGGGGCCTCACACGCCAGGTCTCTGTTCCTGACGGGGGAGCGCTTCGGCGCAGAAAAGGCGTGCGAGATCGGCCTCGCACACGAAATCGCTCTGCGGGACGAGCTCGACGCTGCGGTCGATGAGAAGGTTGGCGTCCTGCTAAGGGGTGGTCCTGTGGCGCAGGCGACGATAAAGGCGATGCTCCGCAGGCTCGAAACCGTCGAGCCGATGGATGCGCCAGGCCTGACGGCGCGTGTGATCTCCGAGCTGCGTACCGGTGAGGAGGGCCAGGAGGGACTTGCGGCCTTCCTGGAGAAACGGGAGCCGCGCTGGAGAACGAAGCGTTGAGCTTCGGGAGCGTCCTCATCGCCAACCGCGGCGAGATAGCGGTACGCATCATCCGCGCCTGCCGCGAACTCGGCATCAAGAGCATCGCCGTCTACTCAGAGGCCGACGAGCGCTCGATGCACCGCCGCCTCGCCGATGAGGCATACCTTCTCGGCCCGGCTCCGGCGCCCGAGAGCTATCTGAATCTCGGGCGGCTGGTGGAGGTGATCGAGCGTTCAGGCGCCGAAGCCGTGCATCCGGGGTACGGCTTCCTCTCCGAGAGCGCACAGTTCGCGAGGGCCGTGAGATCGGCGGGCGCGGTTTGGGTCGGGCCTCCGCCCGAGGCGATGGAGGCCGTCGGTTTGAAGGTGCGGGCGAAGGATCTGGCGCGCAGGGCCGACGTACCGACGATCCCCGGCTTCGATGGAGAGGATGAAGGCGAAGACCGTCTCGCTGGAGAGGCTGACCGTATCGGCTATCCGGTCCTGGTGAAGGCGAGTGCCGGAGGTGGAGGACGCGGAATGCGCGCCGTGGAGCACCCCGAAGACTTCGTCGAGGCGGTCAGGGGGGCAAGGAGGGAGGCGGAAGCCGCGTTCGCGGACGGGTCGGTCTTTCTGGAGAAGCTCGTCGAAAGACCACGGCACGTTGAGGTGCAGGTGATCGGGGACTCGCAAGGCAACGTCATCCACCTCTTCGAGCGGGAGTGCTCGATCCAACGTAGGCACCAGAAGGTGGTGGAGGAAGCCCCATCCCCGGCCCTGACCCCCGCACTCCGCGCCTCGATCTGCGACGCCGCCGTGCGCTTCACCCGCGAGGCCGGCTACACTAACGCAGGCACGGTTGAGTTCCTGCTCGACGGCACGGAGTTCTACTTCCTTGAGATGAACGCGCGCCTGCAGGTCGAACACCCCGTGACGGAGCTAGTTACGGGCCTCGATCTCATCCACCTCCAGCTCGCCGTCGCGGCGGACAAACCTCTCCCGCTGCTTCAGGACGATGTGATCCTGCGCGGCAGCTCTATCGAGGCCCGTATCTAAGCCGAGGGCGAAGGGGGGATGCCTTCTGGTGGGCGTCTCGAAGCCTTCTCAGTACCCGAAGGCGCCGGTGTACGCAACGACACCGGGTTCGAAGCCGGTGACGAGATACCGCTCAGCTACGATGCGATGCTGGCGAAGCTGATCGTCTACGCCCCCGACCGGCCCGCTGCCGTCCGCCGCCTGCGCCGTGCCCTCGCCGACTACGAGATCCTTGGTCCATCGTCCAACCTCCCGCTCCTCAGGCGCATCGCAGCCCACCCCGCATTCGAGGCGGGCGAGACCACGACCAACTTCCTCGATGAACACCACCTCACGGAGCCTCCACCCGCCAGGCCACTGCCGCGCGAAGCCCTGATACTCGCCGCAGCCGCGGAACTCCACGACGTCACGTCGTCACCTGACCCGTTCGCCGCAGGCCCTTGGCGCCTGCTCGGCGCCGCCACCCTCCGATATCTCGCCACCGAAGAGCACCGCGTGCAGGTCGAGCGCGCAGGAGAGGGAAGGCTCCGAATGGTAGTAGACAGTGAAGAGTCAACGGTCGATGATCTGTATGTCGGCGACGACCGCATCAGGGCCATGATCGATGACGCGCCCGTCGAGGCGGCGCTCGTGCTGGAGGGAGAAGAGGTCAGGATCTCCCTGCACGGAGAGACCCATACCCTAAGAAAGCCCACGCCGCCGAGCCTGGACGAATCCGGGCCTGGTACTGACGCAGCCGCGAACCTCACCGCCCCGATGCCTGGTACGGTCGTGAAGGTGCTCGTCGAGGAGGGACAGGAGGTCGAGGAGGGGCAACTCCTCCTCGTCCTCGAGGCGATGAAGATGGAGCAGCCCATCCACGCACCGCACGCCGGGACGATCAACTCACTCCCCTTCGCCGAAGGCTCCCTCGTCCCGGGAGGCGCCGTGCTCGTCGAGGTGCAGGAGAGCTAATGTACCACAGTAGCGCCGGGCTCCGGCCCGGTTTTGGAATTCTTGACACAAGATTTGCAGGAGCCTAAGATTGTATACAAAGAGTTCTCCACCAGTTGAGAACGGGGGTCTTGGTGGGATACGTTTTGCGGGGCAGGGGGCGGGAGTCGCGACCCGTTGGGGTTCTCGAGCGATTGCGGGCTTTGATCCTGACGGGTGAGTACGGGCCTCAGGAGCGTTTGATCGAGGAGCAGCTCGCGGAGCGTCTC
>CADDZK010000109.1 GCA_902812425.1 Actinomycetota bacterium | reverse complement strand
ATGAACACCCTGCGCGCGCCCTCGAAAGGCCGGCTCGCCGCAAGCTGCACTATCTCCCTCACCTGCCCGATGGTCGTGAATGCCCCTTGGGGTAGGATCTCCACCAGATCGGGATGCAGACCCCTGAGCGCCCTGTTCTCCGCCGACGCATCGCCGCCGGCGACGAGCGCGGCCCCGAACCTGCGGGCCACCGTCCTCTTGCCTACGCCGGGCTGACCGTAAAATAGATAGGCCTGCGGGACCTCGCCGGTTCGCAGGGCGATCGCGAGCAACCGCAGCGCCGTCTCATTCCCGAGCACGCCCTCGAACCTGTTCAGCCGGTCAACCATCGCCGCTTCCAACCCCCATGCCCGTTCTTCACCCGCCCCCGCGAGTATATTGCAGGTCACGCATCCTACCCACCACGAGTTCGGCGAGCTCTTGCGGTGGGAGCGAGGCGTCGAGGACTTCGATCCTCTCGGGTTCCCTCCGCGCCAGCTCCTCGAAACCCTCCTCGACCCTCCGCATAAAGTCGGCCCCTACCGCCTCGATCCTGTCCAGGGGCACCCCGAACTCCCTCGCCCGCCGCTCCCTCTCTTCCTGGCCGAGCCGCAGATAGAAGGTCCTGTCCGGCACGACGTCCCCGACAGCGTAGGCGTTGAGAGCGCGTACGGCGTCGACGCCGAGTCCCCTCCCGAAGCCCTGGTAGGCAAGGCTCGAGTCGAGATACCGTTCGCAGAGCACGTTCTCACCGGCTTCGAGGTGCGGGAGTATCGTCCCGCGCACGTGGTCGGCGCGGGCCGCGGCGTACAGGTAAGCCTCGGTCCAGACGTCCATCTCTATATCAGGATCGAGAACCACCCCCCTGATGCGCTCTGCCGCAGGGGTGCCGCCTGGCTCGTGGGTAAAGTACGTCGGGGGTCGCCGATCGGCGAGTAGTGGCCTTATGGCGCCTACGAGGGTGGACTTACCCGCGAAGTCGGGGCCCTCGACCGTTACGAAGATGCCTCTGCGTATACCTTGCGGGGTCTGCGCGGCGGACCTTCCGCTCTAGGCTGCGGCCCTGCACAGGGCGTGACGCTCCGCCGCCGAGACGTGCGCCTCGAAGAGGCTCTCCTGCTGAGGCCCGGCCCCGCGCATCGCCTCTGCGTGCCACTGGACACCGAGCAGCCACCGTTCGGAGAGGTCCCCCGCCTCGACGGCCTCGACGACCCCGTCCGAGGAGCGGCCCGTCACGACGAGGCCATCGGCGAGGTCTTTGACCCCCTGGTGATGGTAGGAGTTGACCTTGACGAGCTCGCGGCCCGTGACCTCGGCGAGATAAGACCCTTCCCAGACCCTCACCTCGTGCGTCGGCTGCCACTTGGGGGTGTCCTGACGGTGCTTGAGTACGTCCCCTTCCCACTGCGAGGGAAGGTCCTGGTAGAGCGTCCCGCCGAGCGCGACGTTCAGGACCTGCATCCCCCGGCAGATACCGAATATCGGCATCCCGCGCCGCAGCGCAAGCCCCACCAGCGCCATCTCGAAGGCGTCCCGCTCGGGGAGCGTCACGCCGAGCTCGGGCAGCGGCTCTTCCCCGTAATAGCTCGGGTCGAGATCACTCCCCCAGCTCAACAAGAGACCGTCGAGACCATGGATCACCGCCTCCGCAGCCCTCTCATCCCCGACCGGCGGCAGAACGACGGGTACGCCACCCGCCCCGGCCACACCCTCGACATAATCCAGGTCGGCCCTCACGAACCTGCCGAGCGGCCGCTCCGCGACCGCATCAACATCCTCTTTCAACGTAGCCGTTATGCCGATGATAGGGGCCAAGCTCTACTCACCTTTTAACAGTATCTTCACTTATCTTAACTATATACGGCAGAATACCAGATAACGATCACTATCGCGAGGATAATGAGGTAACCGGTGGCGCGGATGTACGCCGAGGGTTCGTAGAAGGGTCGCTCGTCGGTGAGGTCGAGGTCGAGCCTGCTCTCTATGTGGTGGACTTCTGAAGTTCCTGGGCGCTCTGCGTCGATGAGCCCTCACCCCCCTCTTCTTCCGCCGACTTCGCGGCGGCCTCTTTCTGCTCCTGCTTCTTCGGGCAATCCATATTGATGCATGTTACCCAGGGACGCTTCCCCCCAAGCACCTTTATCTCGGGCGAGCCGCAGGCGTCGCATGGGGTGCCAAGGGGTATTATCTCACCTCGCTGCGGCAGTGGATAGGTCACGCGGCATTCCGGGTAACCCGTACAGCCGACGAAGCGCTTGCGGCTCTTGCGGTTGCGGCGGATGATCAGGTCGTGCCCGCTCTCGGGGCACTTGCCTATGGTCTCGTCCGTCCTTATACCCTCCCAGACGATGTCCGCGAACTCGGTCTCCGAGCTCTGGAGGTGGTCGTAGACACGGCGAAGCAGGTCGCGTGAGGAGTCTACGACGGTCTCCTTGCTCACCTTGCCCTCCGAGATATCGTCCATGCTGCGCTCCAGCTCTGCCGTCATCTCGTGCGAGGCTATCTCCGAGGCGAAGACCTTGAGCGCCTCTGCCACGGCCATTCCCTTCTCGGTCGGGACGAGCGGGTCGTCGTGGACGTAGCCGCGGTCGTAGAGGTTCTGGATGATGTTCGGGCGCGTCGCCTTCGTGCCCAGCCCGAGCTCCTCCATCACGTTTATGAGGCGGCCGGCACCGTAGCGGCCAGGGGGCTGGGTCTCCTTCGAGAGGATCTCCTTGCCCACGACCTGTACGACGTCGCCCTCGGAGAGGTGCGGTATCTCCTCGTCGGCGCGACGGCTGTACGGGTAGACGCCGAGCCAGCCCTCCTCTGTTACGACCGTCCCGCCGGTGACGAGCGGTTCGCCGCCCGAGTCGAAGCGCAGCGTCGTGCGCAGCGTCTTCGCCGGGTCGGAGAGCGTCGCGAGGAAGCGCCGGACGACGAGCTGGTAGATCTTCCATCTGTCGTCGCGCATCGACTTCTTCGTGGCATAGCTGGTCGGGTAGATCGGGGGGTGGTCCGTCGTCTCCTTCTTCCCCCGCGTCGGCGAGAGCTTGTCCCTGGCGAGCAACTTCTCAGCGTGCTGACCGGCTCCCTCGACGCGCTTCAGGTACCCGAGCACCTCGCGCAGGTCGAGCGAGCGCGGGTAGACGGTGTTGTCCGTCCTCGGATAGGAGATGTAGCCGTCGGTGTACAGGTCCTCCGCGATGCGGGCCGCCCTCGAAGGGCTGAAGCCGATGTTCGCCGCCGCCGTCAGGAAGGCCGTCGTATTGAACGGCGTGGGCGGCCTGCGCGTCGCGGACTTCTGTTGCACCTCGACGACCGTGGCTGTGTCTGAGACGTTCTCGTAGGCGCGTCGTGCCTCTGCCTCTTTCTTGAAGCGCTCGGTCTGGTGGCGGACGGTGAACGGCTCGCCGTCTCTGAGGTTCACCTCCAGCTCCCAGTACGGCTCGGGGACGAAAGCCCGCCGTTCGCGCTCGCGTTCCGCTATGAGGACGAGCGTCGGCGACTGGACGCGGCCCACAGAGAGGAACGCGCTCCCGTAGCGCTTTGTCGCGCGGGAGACCCAGCGGGTCAGGGTTGCGCCCCAGATCAGGTCTATGTCTTGACGGGCCTCGCCGGCGTCGGCCAGGTCGTTCGAGACCTCCAGCAGCTCGTCGAACGCGCGTCCCACCTCGCCCGGGGTCAGCGCCGAGAAGCGGGCGCGCTCGACGTGGTCTATCAGCTTCGGGTTCGCCTCGAAGACCAGCGAGAGCGCCTCGACCCCGATCAACTCCCCCTCCCTATCGAAGTCCGTCGCGATGACGACCTTATCGGCCTTCTTCGCGAGCGAGGTTACGGCCTGGGCCACGCCCTTCTCGGAGACGGACTTCAGGATCTCCGCGTCTATAAGCTCCCTGGGCTCGACCTTCTGCCAGTTCGAGTACTCCTCGGGATACTCCGGGTTCAACACGTGCCCCTTCAGCCCGACCGAGACCGTCTCCTCGCCCTTCCACGTAAACGTGTGGTGCGGCACGGAGCGGTGCTTCCCCTCCTTCACGGAGCCTTCGGAGAGGAACTGGGCGATCTTCTTCGCCGTATTTGCTTTCTCAGAGATAATTAGTCGCATATTGATCCTGGTTATAACACAATGCAGCGGATTGCTTCGACCCTCCGAGTAGTTAAGTTCGCAGCTGTTCAGTGTAGCCGCTGCCTGCTACGCAAGTGGCTGGATGGATCACTGACCCGTCGAAAAGCCGCGTCCTGTACGCTTGTGGATCTGTAGCAGCCGCTCGATAAGTTGCTCAGGTTGGGGGACGATCCAGCTCTCCCGCATCTCCCCCGAGTCGACTTCGTAAGCGACGGCGAGCTCGGGTTCCACAACAATGTGGCCGTCTTCGCGCAAGGTCCTCACATTCCGCTGTACAGCCTCCTTAGACCACATTACGTTGGTGAGGTTCGGGCAGAGGATCACGGGTCTCGGCGAAGCGAGGATGGTAGTAGTCAGCAAGTTCGTCGCAAGGCCGTTCGCAGTCTGACCGATCACGTTTGCGGAAGCTGGCAACACGACGAACATTTCGGACCATCGGGCGAGCTCCATGTGGCCTGGTCTCTTCTCTAACGTCGTATTCCGATCTATGAACACACCGTCGCACAGTAAAGTCACGGTGGAGGGTGGCAATAGCTCGGCCGCCTCAGGGGTCATGATCACTCTCACTTCCCTTGCCAGCGAGGCTCTCAGGCTTGCCAGATATGACGGCAAACTCAGAATCGCTATGGAGCCAGAAACCCCCACAAGCAACCGGTCGATCGACTGCGTTTCTGAATCCATTCAGGTCTCCTCAGCCTCGGCGATCATCTTCTCGTAGTCCTCTCGCAGGATGATGGTACGGCTCAGGCACTGACGCTGAAACTCAGCCCACGTCGGGAAGATCTGCTCCGCCTGGCTTGCGGCAGCGGCGAAAAAACGTTCCGCGTAAGATAGCGCCTCGCAAACTACCCCCTCAGTCAACGCTATTTTGTAGAACTCGTTCGGATCGGGCAGCCTCGAGGAGTCTCCTGAATCCTGCTGGCTACGGAAGATTTCGATCGTGCGCGAGACAACCCAGCTCGTATTGCACTCACTGTAATCTTCTTCTATATCGAGAGCATCGTCGTAGAACTGTACTCCCAACTCCCAACGATGCCACGACGCCCTCGCCTTACGGATCGTTCTCTCCGGAACATCCGCGAGCAGGAGTAGCGCGTCCAGTGGCGCCCGCATGGGACCGTGCCGGGCTTTGGCGTGCGCGACGTACTCCTTCAGGCTCATCGCGCACTCAGGATAACCCGCTCTCCAGCTGTCGAGAACCAAGGAGAGGCCGTGACGGGCATAGAGTTCGACGAGGGTAGTGTGGAAGGATGCTAACTTGGCAGGACTGAGAACCTGTCTGTAACGATGGTTAATCAGAGAGACGAGCGCATCATTAAGGCGGTGCGCCGCGAGCGGTAACGCAGACGAGTGCTTCGCGTCAACCATCTCGTCGAGCCACCTGTTGGGAGCGTATTCAAGCTTTGCCGCGACACCCAGGGCGTGCAGAGTAGCGCTACCGACCCTCTCTTCCGACTGGGAGGGTAGAAAGTGTAAGGGCAACAGGTGGACCGAGGGTTCGTCAACTATTAGGTATGAGTATAGGGATTCGAATTGCTCGCCTCGCGCGATGGGCAGCGCGCTGATAACGCCCTCGGCCTCTTCAGCAACCCGCTGGGCGTCCAGTATATGTGGAACGGATAGCCCTGGTCGCAACATTGGCAGCGCCTGCACCACATCCCTCAACCGCAAACCAAAACTCAAAACGATCCCTTAACAGCCCCAACCACCCTTCCTTTGAACGACGATAATGCCACAGTTGGGGAGAGCAACGACATAAGGCGATTGCCCGAGGGCCGCCGCGGCGTAATGCGGAGTATCCGTGGAGAGTGAGAGTCCCTGCTCATACTCCGTGCGAGCCCTGGCCCTTGCGAGCAACCTCTCTTGCCTTGAAGATTCCCCGCGGGGAAGCTGGTCATCGTGTTCTCTATGCTTCACTGTGCACCCTCCATTCGCCGTGGTGGCTGAACTACTCTCGGATCACTGTGTACGCTCACGATAATCTCAACGATTCCTTCGGCTGCCTCCTATCGATCGTAGAGCGTGCGGGAACGCACTGACGTCTTCGCAGAATAGTATGCTTCACTGGCTAGGACGTATTCCGGCTGTCGACCCAGTCTTATACGGATCATGGACGGGGCGAGCAAGCCTATGTCGGCTGCACTCACGGCGACCAAGTGATACCAGAGCGGCCGGGCTTGCACTTCTGCCCGGTCTCCCTGGTTGTCGATAAGGTCTAGCGCAGCCTCGAGCGCATCATGTAGCGGCTCAGATTTTACGGTTTTGGAGTCGCGTATATGCGAGTCCCGGTGAATGGCCCAACTGATCTTCGATGCTAGAGCATCGTTCTCCAAAATTATCTCTTGTAGTTCGTAGCGCTCTCGCGCGGCCTCGGGCGTGATGCGTGCCCGCTCAGACGAGGGGGTCTCTCATAGTAGCGATTAGCTGGACCGTGGCGAGCGCCTTTTCTGTATCGGCCCGTGATAATCTACGTAGTCTAGCCGCCTCTGCGATATGGTGGGATGCTTTGATCGCTCCACGCGCATGCCCAGAGGTCACTGCACGCCATTTAAGGGACTCGAACCGTTCCTGGGCCGGTAGCCAACTAGTATGGAGTTGGCGCAAGAAAGTCGCGGCGATGGCGGGCGTATACCGGAGCCCTAGACCCAGGACGAGGGCGACGAAGCACAAAGCGGCCAGATAAACTTCAATAGTCAACAATGCCCCTACAGTGTCTCGCCGGCTCACGTCAGTACCCCACAGTCGCACGCCTGCCACGATTGCCGATTCGACGGCTATCAGCGTTAAACAGAACAGAGCAAGCGAGAAAGCTATGTTCTTCAAGCGCAGTGCAAGAGTAGCAGCGGAGGATCGTGAAGCCGCTGCAAAACCTGAGGCTGCGAGTCCCGAGTAAAAGCCTTCGACCGCAGAGATTAACCATTTAAAGAGGACGAATTGCTGTGGAGCAGGGGCGTATGCCTGCATGGCAGGGGATGGCCAAGCAAGTCCTACCACAGCGGCAAGGCCCCAGCCTAATAGCAAGAATAGCGGCGCTGATCTTAAAGTTGCCCGCAGCCACGGATGTTGAGCCGCTGCCTCAGCCGGGAGAGTGCCAGACCACGGCAATGCGCCGGCCTGAGCCAGACATACTCCAGAGATCAGCAAGACGGGTGGTAGCTCTGACAATAAAGCCGCCATAATCTCGGAACGCCACCCGGAAAGCCCGAATACGACTTGTGCTCCAAAGAGCACGGCTCCTAGAAAAAGGTTGAGAGCTGCGAAGACACCAAACCACGTCCTTCGCGAAGACAGAGTCACGATCCCGAGAAAGATGGAACCGGCTAAACATAGCCCGGCAAGTATAAGTGCTTGGTGTTGTGCAACACTCATAAGATATCGTGCATCTTCAGTGCATAGGGACTCAGGCTGCCCAAACATCCAGCAGTTAGCGCGTATGAAGCTCTCAAGTTCGCCTCCCGCTCCCGGAGGTTCTCACGGACGAATGGGAATCCCCGCGCGAGTCTCTTTCCTCGCTTGATGTGAATTGTAGCGAATGTACTCGTTTCAGGACCCTTGGGCGTAGCATTGTCAAGTTCCTCGTTTGGCTCGATCAGAAGATCGCCTGCCGCCAGATGTCCAAGCTCATGAAAAATAGTTAACACCGAGACCAGCGGAGGCAGACTCTCCGGCACGATTATGACAGCGATGCCCAACTCCTCAGAATAACGGATCTCTCCCATTCGCCCGGAAGAGGCCAAACGATATGAAAGTTCAGGATAGTGAAGATCCGGTATGCTATGAATCGCTATGGAAATCCCCAGGTAAGCGCCTAGAGCCCCAGCATATTCCTCGGGCCCATATTCTTTTCCCGAAAGTCCAAGTAAAGTCAACTCCTCTTGAAACTGTTCTGCAGTGAGCATTGGTCTTTCAGGTCCGCTACTGTGTGGAGAGTTGAAGTTTCGCAATGGGCGCAGTAGCGCGCGAGCAGCGTTTAGAATCACGTCTGAAGATCTTGTGCCAGATAGTTCGCCAAACAACTCAGTCCCTGCGCGTCTCCTCGAACTGTTGGATGATTCCCAGAATCATTTCCCGCTCGCGGTCAGGCAGATGCAAGCTCTTGTGGGCTATGGCGCTGACCGTCTCGTCTCGGAAGATCTCCATGGCCTCTTGATCTAGTACCGGTGGCTTCTTCGCCCTGTCGAGAAAGTACGACGGGTGTACTCCGAAAATGTCAGCAAGAGCAACTATCTGATCGACAGAGGGATTGGAGTTTGCGCCGGTTCTGATCTCCTCGACTTGCTCCTCTGTGAGATCACCGAGGCTCAATCGGGCAACCTCGGCATTAGTATAGGGTTTTCCGGTAGTATCGTTCTGGATCACTTTGAATAGATGGTTCACCTTCTCGGCGATGTTGGCGTCGTCTGTCTCGATACGAACAGCGTCTGAATCCGTCACCTCCTGGAACCAGAGTTCGGGCGGAAAGTCCATGACCTTCGCGATCGCCCTTAGCTTTTCATAGCCGGGGTTCTCGATCCGGCCCTTGCGCAGGTTGGTTACGTAAGAGCGCGTAACAACCCCACCGGTGGCCTCGTCGAGCTCCTGTCCGGTCCATTGTCGCCCATCCACGTGACGGAAGCTTTCGAGTAATCGTTCGAACCTCCGCGCAATGTGCATCCAAACTTCCAATCTCTACTATTTCACACTATGTTGAATATACGATACCATGTACCTGTGTGTTTAATCAATAGAACATCGAGAGCGTAGCTCCGGTAGCAGATGACGGAAGGGCGGTAATCCGACTCATGCGTTTGCGGGAGCTACCCTGGTTAAAGCTCTAAGAGGCTCGACAGTTCCGCTGGCTGTGGATCGGAGCCGGACTGTCCATGCTGGCCGACCAGGCCTTCCTAGTCGCGCTGACCTGGTTGGTCTTGAGGGTTGCCGGATCGGGAGTAGAGTTGGGCACCGTTCTAGCCGTCGCCTCGATACCAGGGATCATTCTCATGCCTGTGGGAGGCGTAATCAGTGATCGATTCTCGCCCACCTCCGTATTGCTCCTCTCAAGCGTGGTCCGCGCCCTACTACTCTCCGGGCTGACAGTACTGATCCTTCTGGATGCAACCCGGCTCTGGCACGTATACGTGCTGGCCGGCGGGTTGAGCGCCATGGACGCACTCTACTATCCCGCTTCGATGTCGGTCATTCCTGCAGTGGTAGATAAAGACCGGCTGGGAGCAGCTAATGCTTTAGTCCAAGGTGCAGAGCAGGTCAGTGGCATCGCTGGGCCTATGATTGCCGCATCTACGGTAGCGTTCCTTGGGATTGGTAGCAGCTTCGGAACGAATGCGCTCATGTTCTTCGCCGCAGCCGTGGTATTCGTGTTCATGATCCGTGCTACTGGGTCCCCGATGGTCGAAGGTGCTGCAGGCGGATCGATGGTGGAATCAGAATCTGTACTCGCCCCTGAAGACCCGGAGAGCCGCATGGGAACGGGGGCCCTCACAGAACTGCTGGCAGGCGTACGCCATGCGTGGCAGGATCCAATCATTCGAACGATATTACTTATCCTGGTGGGGATCAACGCCGCCATGATGGGCCCCCTCTACGTCGGCGGAGCAACCCTGGCTGAAAGTCAGCTGGGCGGAGTAGGAGCGTTCGGCACTCTGGTGGCCGCAGCTAGTGCAGGCGCCGTCCTGGGTTCTTTGGGAGCAGGTTCCATCGAACGAGTTCACAAGCGCGGCCTCGCTGTGCTGGCGCTCACGGCTGCTCTCGGGTTGGAAGTCGCCGCGTTCGGCTTTGTGTCTAACCTGCCAACCGCTACTACACTCGCCCTTGCAATCGGCGGGACGGCGAGTTTTCTAGGCGTCATTAACATCTCTTGGCTTCAGGAGCGATCTGAACCAGAACTTACCGGACGTGTGATGAGCCTCGCGCTACTCGCCACTGTTGCTCTCGACCCCGTTTCCTTCGCACTCGCTGG
This sequence comes from Actinomycetota bacterium, assembly GCA_902812425.1. Lineage (GTDB taxonomy): Bacteria > Actinomycetota > Rubrobacteria > Rubrobacterales > Rubrobacteraceae > Rubrobacter_D. The sequence continues at coordinate 1,433 of CADDZK010000109.1, read as the reverse complement.
CATTCTTGTCGAGGTTAACCTTAGGGCTATGTTCTTGGGCGCAGGGGTTTTGCTGCTCCTCACTTCCGCATTTGGAGCATCGACCCGTACCATGCGCGACTCAGACTAACCCGCTATCCAGTGCCCGCATATACAATGATGTGTAGCTCATCAGGGACCATATGACTCTCATCTTGACTCGCAACACTCCGTAGCATGTTTGTTAAGATTCTTGCGGTTTATGGGTGGTGGTGTTAAAGTGTGTTTCGTCACGGCTGATGTCTCTCGTCGGCAGGACTTTTGGATCGTAGGGAGATGGATGTCCCCTGTCTGGGGGGAGAAGTTGGGGAGGCGCGATGAGGAGATTGTTCAGTACCGGGCTGGGGAGGCTCGGTCTGTATTTGCTTGCGGTCGTTGCGGTGTTTTCGTTGGGCGCGCTGGCGCTGGCGGGTGCGGGGAGGCTCTCCGGGGCCGACGCGCAACCGGCAGAGAGGGCCATCCAACCCATCGGGGCGAAGGAGGCGACGCCCGAACCCATCTCCGAGTCCGCGGCGGACAAGACCGAGCCTGATAATAAGGCGGACCAGATATCGCGCGCCGCGAAGGAACCCACGCCGACTGGCGCATCGGCGTCAGCCTCCGCTTCGGCATCCGCCTCCGCGTCTGCTCCTGCGGATACGACGATGTCGCTGACCGTCCCGGCGATGGGGATCTCCGACATCCCGGTGGTCGAGGGGACGGGCGAAGCGAGCCTTTCGCAGGGTGTCGGCCACTACATCGGCTCCGGCTATCCCTGGGTACCCGGCTCCAATACTTATATAGCGGGGCACCGTCTGGGCTACCCTGGCACGGCGAGCGACCACGTCTTCTGGAATTTGCCCAACCTGGCGGTGGGAGACAGGATCTACCTCACAGACTCCAACGGGACCACCTACACCTACGCCGTGAGCGATTTCCTGGAAGTTCCTATCAACGACCTCTCGGTAACGGGTCCGACGGGGAGCGACACGGTCTCTTTGCAGACGTGCATAGAGGACTACGGCGATTACTGGACCCCAGGTCCGAACTGGAACGTCCGCTACGTAGTCAGGGCAAACAGAGTCTAGTGAAGAAGATCCCGCGGGAAATATGTCCGGCGTAGTCCCCGCACCGCTTTTCTACGCCCAGCGACGGTCTCGGCTTACGGGTTCGCCGCTTCTGCAGGAAGCCCTGTTCCTTACACGATGCCCGGCATCGAGTCCCGCATTGCGGGATTTTCTGAAGTTCAGGGGCACCGTGGCACGCAGAAATCCGCTCGGGTCGTCCGAGCGGCCCCAGTGCTCCACGATCCTGCCATCAGAGATGCGGAACATGTCGATGGCCTTTACCTCCACCCGCTTTCCGGTCGGCGCGACCCCCTGGAGCTCTCCCCGACGCGAGCCGCGCATCGTGACGCGCGCCGCCATCCGGTCTCC
>CADDZK010000108.1 GCA_902812425.1 Actinomycetota bacterium | reverse complement strand
GTCGCGCTGGAGATCACCTTCCGGGTAACCGTGGTGTTCGACGTGATCAAAGAGAAAGCGATAGAGTGGCCGCGCATCGAGTCAGATGAGGCCATCATGGTGGTCGGCAGCGCCCGTCCTATGGAAGACGCGGCCCGAATCGCGAACACAGAGCTAGTTCTGTGGCTGGAGCAGGAATACGGCTTTGACCGCTGGGACGCCTACCAGCTCTTGACCCAGGCAGGCGGACTGTACGTGGGCAACATGGTCGACACCACTTATTCTCTGGTGGCATCCATCGACAAGAAGTACCTGCGCCGCTGAGGGTCCACGCGAACCGCAGCGACCGCGAGTGCCTGGAGCTGCGTACTGCGCCGGGTTTTACTTCTGAGGCGCCGGGCACTCCGCCGTCTCGGGAGGATTCGTGATGCGCCCGGAGTGGTCAGCGGCCGGCGTGCCCGTCGGCGGCAACGGCAACGTCTCTCCCTGTGCCGGATTATGGGTCTTGATGGCGCTCGTGGCCGTGGGGTTGTTGCCCCCCGCGTTCTCACTCTGCCCGCACGCTCCTCCCGGCAAGAAGGCGTGGTGGAACGCCAGGGCCGGCGCGGCCATTATGGCCAGCATCAGCGCCGAGGCCAATGTAGCGGCCAGAAACATCTTCACCCTGCTCAACGTGAACCCCTTCCCTCTCTTCCATGCTACGGTGGTACATACGCGATCCGACCTCCATCGGATCATCTCTCGCCAATCTCTGAGAACCGCCTCTCCACGCACTCGCGTGGGTAATTCTCCGGAGGATGCGCCGGCGCGCCCCTGATGTCATCATGGAGAACGAAACAGAGCGCCCGGCAGGAGGACGAAGATAGATCTGGGGACACACCCGACGGCGGAGGAAGTCAAGGCGACGCTGGGCCTCGAGCCCCACTCCACCTGCGGCTTCGTCGCCGAGACCTACCGCAGCCCGCTCAAGATCCCCGGCGAGGCGTTGCCCGAAGCCTACGAGGGTGATCGCCCGTACGGCTCAGCCCTGTACTTCCTCGTCTCCCCCGAAGCCCAGATAGTTATGCACAGGATACGCTCGGACCAGCTCTACCACCACTACATGGGCGATCCCCTGGAGGTGCTCATGCTCTACCCCGACGGCACGGGTGCCGTAGCCGTCGTGGGCTCCGACCTCGCCGGCGGCGAGCGCCCGCAGCTCTTCGTGCCAGGGGGCACCTTCCACACCTCGCGCCTGGCACCCGGCGATAGCGGCTACGCGCTGCTGGCGAGCACGGAGTGGCCTGGGGTAGAGCCGCCCGACGTGGAGCACGGCTACGTCGAGGAGCTGGTCGCAGCCTTCCCCGAGATGGACGAGCAGATACGCGCCTTCACCGGTTGAGCGGCCTCTCGTCAGAACCCGACGGCCCTCTACCGGCTCCCTATCGCGCCCAGCTCCCGAAGAACGCTAATTCACCGACTCCTTCGATGTAGTATTGAAACGTGCGGTTCTATTCTCGTATGTTCGGTAGTATGTCGAGTACCCGCAACTAGAAGAAAGGCCTGAGAGGTGAACTATGAAGGTTGCCAACGGTGTGCACGTCCTGCCCGTACCGAGGCCACAGGACCCGGACAGCCTCCTCAACCTAACTCTGATCGTGGATGAGGAGAACGGCAACACGCTGGTCGACGCCGGATTGCCGGATCAGATGGAGGCGATCGGCGCCGCCCTGGATGAGGCCGGCCTCGGGGTAGGGGATCTGAGACGCATAATCTTTACCCATCAGGACCTCGACCACGTCGGTTCTGGGGCGGCCCTCGTGCGTCAGAGCGGTGCACGGGTGCTGGCCCACTCTGAAGATGCTCCTTACATAGAAGGTAGCCTGAGGCCGCTCAAGCTCACACCCGAGATGCTCGAACAGAGGCCGCAAGTGCGCAAGGTCCTGGAGCGCCTCGAACCCGTCTCCGTAGACGAGCCTGTAGAGGACGGCACCCGTCTCGACGTCGCGGACGGGACACAGGTGATCGCTACACCGGGCCACACGCCCGGTCACATAAGCATCTACCTGGAGCGACCGAAGGTCTTGATCACAGGAGACGCATTGACGGCGGAGGGGGGTTCTCTGAAAGGCCCGAACCAGGCTATGACCCCGGATATGCAAACAGCCGCACAGTCCGTAAGAAAGCTGGCGGATCTGGATGTCGACATCATCGTCTGCTACCACGGCGGCGTGGTCGACGAAGACGCCAACGGACAGCTACAGAGGGTCGTACGGGAGACCTCTCGTGATCTCGACGAGTGAGAGCCGTCCTGCCCCATCGCGTGTATAGAATAATGGAAGTGCATCCGGCGCCCGACGGTTCGTCGGAGCCGACCGAAGACGTGATGAATCTCTCCGGGATGGGCGTTTTGTCGTCATGAAAGTGATCGTCGCAAGAGACATCGTGAAGTACCATGGTGGGGATCTGAAGGTCCTCTCCGGCGCGACGCTCTCGGTCGAGGCCGGTGAGAAGGTCGGTCTGGTCGGGCGCAACGGCGCGGGGAAGACGACCTTGCTGGAGATCCTTGCAGGAGCCTCGGAACCTGACGCCGGCTCGGTCGAGCACCCGGGCGGCGCGAAGGTCGGGATGACGGCCCAGAAGCTCTACGCCGGGGAGCGGGGCTCCCTCTCGGTGGAGGAGGAGATCATCTCCGCCTTCGAGCCCCTGATGGTCCGCGAGAAGGAGCTCGAAGAGCTCGGGGCCCGCCTCTCGGAAGATCCCTCGGACAACCTGATGGAGCGCTACGGCAGGCTCCAGAGCGAGTTCGAGAGGGACGGCGGCTACGAGTACCGCGCGCGGGCGGCCTCGACCCTCTCATCCTTGGGCTTCGCCCCCGAGGACTGGAAGCGTCCGGTCGGATCCTTCTCCGGCGGCGAGCAGAGCCGCATCGCGCTCGCGAGGCTGCTGCTCGAGGAGCCCGACCTCATCCTCCTCGACGAGCCGACGAACCACCTCGACCTGCGCGCTATCGAGTGGCTGGAGAGCTTCGTCAAAGGCGCTAGGAGCGCCGTCCTCGTCGTCTCCCACGACCGCTACTTTTTGGACGCCGTGGCAGGTTCGATCCTGGAGCTGGAAGACGGCCGTCTGCAGCGCTACCCCGGCAACTACAGCAAGTACGTGAGCGAGAAGAAGGCCCGCGAGGAGCAGCTCGCCCGCAAGGCGAAGGCCAACGCGGAACGCAGGGCGCAACTGGAGCGCTTCGTCGAGAGAAATCGGGCCAAGGCAAGCAAGGCCACCCAGGCCAAGAGCAAGCAGAAGCTCCTCGACAGGATGGAGAAGATCGAAGACCCTAAAAGCGCCGCAAAGAACGTCAGGCTGGACCTCGGCGGGGAGACCGCACGAGCGGGCCGCGTCGTCCTCGAGATGGAGGACGTGCTATACGCCCACGAGGATGCGGATGGAGCACTCCTCGAAGGCCTCGACCTGGTCATCGAACGCGGCGAGAGGGTGGCGCTCCTCGGCCCCAACGGAACGGGGAAGAGCACGATCATGCGCCTCATCACGGGCGAGCTCTCCCCCCAGCGGGGCACCGTCAGGCTCGGCAACAACGTAACTCCGGCCTACCAGGACCAGCAACTGGCCCGCCTCGACGACTCGAAGACCGTACTGCAGGAGACGATGGACACGACCGGCTTCGACGCCCCCGAGGCCCGAGATCTCCTCGGCGCCTTCCTGTTCTCGGGCGAGGACGTCTTCAAGAGAGTCAGTTCTCTCTCAGGCGGCGAGCGAAACCGCCTGAGCCTCGCCGAGATCGTGGTGAGCGGGGCCAATTTCCTCCTGCTCGACGAGCCTACGAACAACCTCGATATCCCGGCCCGTGAGGCCCTGGAGGATGCTCTCCTCGACTTTCGCGGCACGATGTTCTTTATCTCCCACGACCGCTACTTCCTGCGCAAGCTCGCGACCAGGGTCGTAGACCTGGAAGGCAAGAAGCTCAGAAACTACCTCGGCGGCTACGACTACTACCGCTCCCACGGCCGTCTGGACGAGGACTCGAAGGGCAAGAAGGCCCGACCTCGCAGACGCGTCCGCCCCGGCCAGAGCAAGGAGCAGAGCATCCTCGCCACCCGCCTCGTCGCGGTCGAGGGAGAGATCGACGCCACGGAGCGCCGCGTGGCCCGCCTCGAAAAGGAACTCGCCACCTCGGAGCTCTACTCCGACGGCAAGCGCTCCCGCGAGGTCGTCACCGAACACCGCCAGCTCAAGAGCATGCTCGACAGCCTCTACAAGGACTGGGGCGAGCTACTCGAAGAAGCCGAAGAGGAAAGGCTGTAGTAAGCTTCGCAGCACGGCGCCTTTGGCGCCTTTCAGCACGCTTCAACCTTCGGTTTCCGCTCTCAGCCCGTTTCGGCCTTCACTTTCAGCTTCTGTATTGGGCTGACAGGCTGAAAGCCGTCGAAGACGGCGTGCTGCGAAGCTAGAGAAGTCGGGACGAGAGGATTTGAACCTCCGACCTCCTCGTCCCGAACGAGGCGCGCTACCAGGCTGCGCTACGTCCCGACTGCGGAGGCTATTATACCAGCCGGCTACCGGCTGTCAGCCGTCGGCTGTTGCTTCGGAAAGTATATTGACGACGATGCTTCAAGCCATAGCGGAGCCCGAGGATGGGCCGCCTTCTTGAGACGTGCGCGTCGTGTCCCTCGGGCATCAGGCGCTCCCTCCTTCGTCGTCCGAAACATCCTCCCGGGAGAGGATCCCGTACAGTCGCCGCTTGGCGTCGGCCAGCACCTTCTGGGCTTCCGCGACCTGACCCCCGGTGCCCTCGACCGCCACGTGCATGGCGGCCCCGAAGACCTGCCCTGCGAGGTTGCGCACCTCGAACATGCCCTCGTCCACGCCCCCCATCGCGGCCTCCCATATCCCTTCGAGTTCATCGCGGCGCCCTTCGACGTAGGCCGACCCAGCCTCCGTGAGTCGGGCCACCTTCCGGCCTTCGGCCTTCTCGATGGCGACCAGGCCCTCGTCCTCGAGCTGCTGCAACGCCGGGTAGACCGAGCCCGGGCTGGGCCGCCAGACACCACCGGTGCGCTCGCCGATCTCCCGGATGATCTGGTAGCCGTGCATCGGACGCTCCGAGAGCAGGGCGAGGATCGCACCTCGTACGTCGCCCTGCCCACCCCTCCTCGGCCCTGGCCCGAACCCGGGACCGCCGAAGCCCCTCATCGGCCGACCGGTCCGCGGGTCGCGCCGTGGATCGTCCCAGAAACCGAATGGCCCCCCAGCGCGGGCGGCCATCCTCAACACAGAGGGACCCGTCCCAAAAGACCCGCGCTCACCGCCTGTGTACCCGACACCAACCTCGTCCATCATCCCCACGAGTAACCCTTTCTCTTGATGGATACTATTATGTATATCTACGATATATCGAAACAAGTCGAATGTCAAGATAGGAAGTATTGCAGGCCGAGGATTCTCCCGTTCGCGGTAAGCCTCGTGGCGCGAGATCCACGAGGAGGCGAGGATCGAATTACCCAGCAGCGTCCAGGACTACCTGGCATCCTCGAACGCGTGCGCCCTGCTCCAGGTGCCTCTGGAATCGATCTTGATCCCTGATTGGCCCGATTGGCCCCTGATGTAGCACCCTTCAAGGTCGCTCGGGGCGATCCTGTTCCTCGGGGACCGGGTATGTGATCGTGTTGGACGCCTTATCTATGTGACTAGGCTACGCTCGCGCCCCAAGCTCGGGATCTGGAGCTGGTAGCCGCCAAGGATGAGAAGTTGACAAGCTATACGGCTATAAACGCTTTATCGCGGCCGGCGTAGAGTTCGAGGGCGCTCGCCATGGCGTCGGCGACGGTCGTCGGGTAGTAGGGATCCGAGGCGAGGTCTAGTTCGGCCGGGTTGGTGAGGTGCAGGGGCTCGAGCACGACGGCGGGGATGTTCGTCTCGCGCAGGATCTCGAACGACCTTCCGAACTCCCCTATATCGCAGGTACCCAGAGTCTGGCTGACCCTCCGCTGCAGATAGGTCGCCGCCATGCGGCCCCTGTGCGACTGGTAGCCGAGACGCTCGAAGTAGAAGCAAGCGGTCCCGCAAGCCGTTGGCGTAGGATGCGAAGCGTGATGGATGGAGAGGATCATCTTCGCCCCCGAGGAGTTTGCGAGGAAGGCCCTGTCGACCGCGGAGACCTCCTCGTCCTCGCTACGGGTCAGAAGGACCTCCCTGGCCGGCAGGATCTGGGCCAGCTCTTGCGCCACGGCGAGGTTGAGGTCGGCCTCGGAGAGCCCCGTCGCGCTCACGTATCCCTTATCCCTTCCGCCGTGGGCCGCGTCGACGACTATGGCCCCTGAGAAGAGGTCGTCCGTGAAGTATCCCCCGCTCTTGTCGGGGAGCTGGTGGGTGCCGAGGGACTGGGCCGCGTAGGTGTTCAGGACCTTGAAGACGGCGGCGTCGACCACCCCGTCGTCCTGCAACCCCGCGTTGCGCTGGAAGTCGCGGACGGCCCTGACGGTACGCGGGTCGAAGAGGCCGTTGACGGCGCCAGGGTTGAAGCCGAGGTCGTCGAGCATCCTCTGGAGCTCCACCACGTCGGCGCCCCTGAAAGGCGGCTGCCTCAGGTAGAGGAGACGTCCACCGGGTCTGTAGCCGGCCTCGACGACCTCGCGCCAGGTAATAGGACCGACCAGCCCGTCGGCGAGGAGCCCGAGCCGCTGCTGGAAGGCCCTCACGGCGAGCTCCGTCCTCTCCCTGAAGACGCCGTCTATGCCTCTGCTTCCCAGGTCGAAGCCGAGGGCCTGCAGGCGGGTCTGGAGGTCGACGACCTCGCGTCCCCTGTCTCCCCTACGCAGCGTACGCACGTACCGGACTGGCCTCCCCTTCGTCCTGAGCGGCTAAAGCGGGAGCGCCGGGCGCCCACGCGGGGCCCGGCGCTCCGGAGAGTCGACTCTTCTCTCCTCTAGCTCTCGACTATCCCCAGGATGTCGTCTGCGTCGAGGATCATGTAGTCCTCGCCGTCCAGGCTGATCTCGGTCCCCGAGTACTTGGCGAAGACGATGACGTCGCCCTCGCTTACCTTGACGCCGTTCTCGAACTGGCCGACCGCGACGACCTGGGCGGTCTGCGGCTTCTCCTTGGCCGTGTCGGGGAGCACTATCCCCGAGGCCGTGGTCTCCTCGCGCTCGACGATCTGGACGAGCGCCCGCTCTCCCAAAGGCTTGAACTTCATCTCTTTGACCTCCTCTTCTCTTCGGACTTTTCTACGACGCCCCGCACGCCGACCTTTGGACACGCGGAGCTATTATGCGCCAGAGATTGTACCCGCGAGGGGTACTCCTCGCAAAGTTACAGGCCGAGCTGCGCCGAGAGCTGGTTCTTCGGCAGGGCTCCGACGGCCTGCTGGGTGACCTGCCCCCCCTCGAAGCGGGCTATGGTCGGGATGCTCGAGATGCTGTAGTTCATCGCGGTCGCCGGGTTGTCGTCGACGTTGAGCTTGACGAAGCTCACATCCTCGCGCGACTCGGACATCTCTTCGAGGATCGGGGAGACGCGCCGGCACGGCACGCACCAGGGCGCCCAGAAATCCACTATAACCGGCCTCTCCGACCGTAGAACGTCGCTCTCGAAAGTCGCGTCCGTTACCTCGGCTACCGCCATTCTTTCGCACCTCCATAGTCTCTGAACGGGTCTTCACCGAATATTCTAGCACGCCTTTCGGCGGCTTCTCGGTCCCGAAAACTCTCTAGGTTCGGCTCTCCTGGAGGCTGCGCGAGAGGACCTCGACCTGCACGGACTCGGCCAGCTCTTCGGCCCTGCGCGCCTCGAAGAGGCCTGCACCTAAAGTCTCTGCGTTGGCCGCCGCGCACCCTGCGGCGAGGCGGACGGCTTCGACGGGAGCGAGGTTACGGTGCAGGAGCCCGGCGAGGAGCCCTGCCAGATAGGCGTCGCCGCTCCCCACGGTCGAGACGGCCTCCACTTTGGGCGCGCGTGCCGAGATTGCGCCGTTCTCGGTGCTCAGGTAGGAGAGACCCTCCGGCGAGGTGATGCAGGCGTCCGCGGCCCCGAGCTCGACCAGCCTGGAGAGGCCCAGAGGGAAGTCCCCATCCTCGATAAAGTCGAAGCCGACGACGCTCTCGGCCTCGTGCTGGTTCGGGCTCACGAGCGAGGGGTTCGCCTTGAGCGCGGCCCTGAGCACGGAAGGCGGCGAGTCAACGACCGTGTAGAGCCCACGCTCCCTCGCGCGGCGCACGAGATTGACGAGGAAGCTCTCGTCCAGGTTCGGCGGAACGCTGCCGGCGAAGACGACCGCCGTTGCGTACTCCATGAGGTGCTCCAGGCGCCTCGAGAACTCCTTGGCCTCGGCCTGGGTCACCTCGGGGCCGTACTCGTTGATCTCGGTCTGCGTCCCGGCCATCGGGTCGACGATGGCCGTCGATGTACGGGAGTGTCCCTCTATCTCGACCAGGTCGAACGGTATGGCCGCCTCCGAAAGGCCATCGCGGATAGCGTCGCCGTTGCGCCCGCCGGCGAACCCTGCCGCAAGTACGGGCACGTCCAGAGTTCTCAAAGACCTGGCGACGTTCACGCCCTTCCCGCCCGCCAGCGTCATGCTCTCCGGTGCGCGGTGGCGGTGGCCGAGCGTCAGGCTGGGAACGACCAGTGTCCTGGCGACGGCAGCGTTGAGGGTGATGGTCAGTATCATGCCTCTCCCTACCCTGTCTCCTATTCGAAAATCCCCTCAACGGTATACCACACCCGCTGCCCGAGCGAAGCTTTTTCGTAACCCTTGCTGGCGACGAGCGGGGTCTCCCCGACCTGCTCTCCGTCGACCTTTACGACGACCTCTCCGAGCTTCGTGCCAGCCCTGGCCGAGTCGGGTGGATCCTTCACCAGGTCCACCTCGCGTTTTATATCAGGGCTCGCGTCGACGAGATCATCCACGTCTCCCTTTGCCACGAGGTCTATGCTCTTCCCCCGCCTGTAGGGTACGCCGATGCTGGCGTAACGTTTGCCCTCAACGACGAGGTCCGTGCGATCGTAGGCGATGAAACCGTACTGCAGGGCCCGCATAGAGGCCGCAAAGCGGTCCTCCCCTGCGTCGAGGATCACGCACACGTAAGACTCGTCCCCTATGGAGGCCGAGGAGACGAGGGACTCGCCGGCGGCAGGTGTCGTCCCCGTCTTGACGCCCGTGGCGGGCCCGTAGGAGAACAAGAGCTCGTTGGTGTTGGTGAGCGGTATCTCCCTGTAGGGGGTGTAGATGGTCGCGTACCGCGTCGAGACTATCTTCCTGAACTCGGGGTCCTGCATCGCCAGGCGCGCCATCCTGGCCAGGTCGCCCGCACTGGAGTAGTGTCCGCGCTCGTCGAAGCCGACGGGGTTCTCGAAGTGGGTGTTCTTCAGGCCGAGGGCTTTTGCCTCCCCGTTCATCTCCTCGACGAAGTGGTCGACGCCCTCCTGGCCGCCACCGCCGACGTGTTCGGCGAGGGCGTAGGCCGCGTCGTCGCCGGAGGAGATCAGGGTGGCCATCAAGAGCTCCCTGACGCTCAGGGTGTCACCTGGCAGGAGGCCGACGTTGCTGTAGGCCGGCGTCGCGTAGGCCGCCGCGTCATGTGAGACGGTCACCTCCTCGTCCAGGTTCGCCCTCTTCAGGACGACGAGGGCCTCCATGATCTTGGTCGTCGATGCTATGGGGAGCCTCCTTGAGGCGTCCTTCCCCGCCAGGTATTCGCCGCTCTTGAGATCCTCAAGGGCCCACGCCCTCGCCGCCACCTGGGGCTCGCCGACTTCCCTGGCCTCGTTCTGCTGGGCCCACGCCACGCCGGTGCTGACCTGGACACCGAGGATGAGAGCGACGACCGCGACGAGGAGGCCTGAGATCCTGATTTTCGACTTTGTAAGCACGGGGATATAGAGGCTACGATGATTCTCGCCTCGCGACAAGGGCTGTGGTAACGGATACAATCTTTATGTCGTGTGTCTTTTGAGGCCTGATCCGGAGGGTTGGTGAAACGCCTGTTCATCGTCGTCTTCGTCGTGCTGGCCACGGCGCTCGTCTACCGCTCCTTCGGTAGCGCCGAGACGGGGACCGGCTCTCTGACGCTGCCCCAACCGGCCCCGAACGTTGGCGACACCGCCCCCGAGTTCACCGCGAAGAGCGTGGAGGGCCGTAATTTCAGGCTCTCCGACCAGGGTCTCTACGTGCTCACGTTCTGGAGCACTATGAACAAGGACTCGAATGACGCCGTTCCCGGCTTCGAAGACCTCGCCAGGAAGTACGAAGACGACGGGGTCTCCTTCGCCGCGGTCTACGTGAACAGCGCCCCCAGCGACGACAACGTCCCCTACACGATGCTCCTCGATTCGACGGGAGAGCTGGTCTCCAAGTACAACGTCAAGAGAGTGCCGAGGCTGTTCGTGGTAAAGAACGGTAAGGTAGAGTACGCCCAGGACTACTATTACGAAGGCTACGAGAAACGGCTGAAAGAGGCCCTGGACGAAGCCCTCGCGAAGAAGCCCGAGAAGGGCCGCCAGACAGCTCTGCGCGAACAGCGGTAACAGGTCGGAGACGCCGAAAGGACAGGTATGACGAGAGAGAGCATAGTACAGATCCTGGGAGTGGTGGTCGCCGCCGCGACGGTGCTCGTGGCGATACTGGCCGTGGCCCACCTGTTCTCGATTTAATAGCAATTCAGCACGCCTGCTTCGCAGGCTTGTCAGCATTTCAGCCAGGGTGTCAGCGCCGCCCGCAGGCACCCGATACCCCGTGAGAAGCCTCATCGAATTAGTTAGCCAGCTAATTACCTGGATAGAGAAGGTCAAAACCCCGACAAGTTGAAATACTGACAGGCGGAGTGCTCTACGGGCGGGCACCGGCCCGGCGAAGCTCGTCGCGTGCCTGTCTGGCCGCCTCGCTGGCCGCCTCACGATAGTCTGAGGCCGAGCCTTCGTAGGCGTAGAGGATGCTTCGGCTGCTGTTGACGAGGACCCCGCCGCCGCGACGGTCCAGCAGCGGGCGCACACCCGAAGCGTCAGCCCCTTGGGCCCCGTAACCGGGGACGAGGAAGAGCGTCTCGGGCAGCAACTCCCGCACCCGGCCCCCGATCTCGGGCCGCGTGGCCCCGACGACCGCTCCCGCGTCGGGGTAGTCGCCGCCCGGCCTCCCGAGCTCGGCGACCAGTCCTGCTGCGACCTCGAAGAGCGGCGGGTCGGTGGCCTCCTGCATCTTCGAAGAGGAAGGATTCGAGGTCGCGACCAGCACGAAGACGCCGCCGCCCCGGCCTCGCCTGCGCGCCTCTTCGAGAAAAGGAAGCACCGCGTCCTCTCCCATGTAGGGGTTGACCGTGACGCAACTCGCGCCGTAGACACCGAGGTGCGCCTCGGCGTAGGCTGCGGCCACGGGGCCTATGTCCCCGCGTTTTACGTCAGCTATTACGGGCAGATCCAGATCCGCTGCAGCTTTGATCAGGTCCCCGTAGATACCCATCCCCGCTTCCCCGAGCCGCTCGAAGAAAGCAGCCTGCAGCTTGACGGCTGCGGCGTAGGGCTCGACGGCCTCAAGGATGCCCAGGCAGAACTCCAGGGTCGCGTCGGCC
>CADDZK010000107.1 GCA_902812425.1 Actinomycetota bacterium | reverse complement strand
TCCTTTCGTGCCGCACGGATGGTCCGTCATCGTTACCGCGCCCGCAGCCTTCAGGTTCACGTATGAGGCCGGCCCGGAGAGGCACCGCACCGTCGCCGAGTTGCTCTCGGGCGAGGAGATAGAGAAAGCCGACGAGAACACGCTGCCGGAGATCTTGATCCAGCTCATGAAGGACGTCGGCGCCCCACGCGGCGTACGCGAACTCGGTTACGCAGAAGACGACATAGAAGACCTGGTCGAGGGTGCGATGAAGCAGCAGCGCCTCCTCGTCGGCGCCCCCCGTGAAGTGACGGAGGAGGACCTGGCCAACATCATCCGCGAGTCGATGGAGAACTGGTAGCGCCACGCTCCCTCGTAGTGCACAATACATACTGTTGTTTGTGTGGCGAAGGGGGACGAAGATGCGGCGAGTGATTTCCTTATCTGGGTCGGCCTTCGCCCTCTTGTTCACCGTCCTATTCGTGCTCCCCGCAGGTGCGCAAGATCGCGGCGGCATACCGCCTGGTACACCCGCAAACGGCGTCGATACCAGCAAGCAAGATGACCCTCCCGATGTGGTCGTTGTCGCAGCGCAAAATTGCAGGGTCTCACCCGGAGCGTCTATAACCCTCGAAGATGGTGACGGAACTCAGGCTACCTTCACTGATGGGGAACGAGGAATTGTGATCTCAGCAGACCAGAATGGTCATCCCAGGATAGAGAATCCGGCTGGTAACTTTGTAGGTGACCACGCTACCTTCCCTGAGGCCGACAAGGCGTTCGACACGGACGGCGACTACTCAGTCGTGTCCTCTACGGGCATCACTGGTTGCACGGGTGGAGGTCCGGCGCAGGATCAATATGAGCAGACTGGTGCCGTGGACAATCCCAAAGGTGTTGTGCCCAAGACGGCCGTAGGCAAGAAGATGCCTCCCACGGGTGGTCCTCCTCTCCTGGCCGTGGGCGTCCTGGCGCTCCTGTCTGCAGCTGTCGTCGCGGGGCATGGCATCCTGAGGCCGTAGCGTCGGCCCCGCCCTCACGCTACCATGCCTCCATGTCGAAGCGGGGCAAGAAGTCGGTCTGGCAATGCGCGAGGCCGGGAGACGTTCTGAGGCGGGCCGCTATGCAAACGAGAGCGGCGGAGAACCGTATGGATGAGCGAAACGCGCAGGAATGCTATGGATCTGTGGAGAGCTGGTAGGGGTGGAAGACCAGGGAACACACCGGGGCTGGCCTGAGGGCGCCGCCATCATCGGGGCGGGCACGATGGGTCTCGGCGTCGCCGAGTGCTTAGCAGCGGCTGGGATAGCCGTACGTCTTACCGACGCGACGCCCGAACTGACGAGGGAGGCAAAGGCGCGGCTGGTAGACCGGGCGAGGGGACACGCGGCGGCCAGACTGCTGGCTGATGAGGCCATAGGGAGGGTCGAGGCCGTAGAGACCGCGGACGACGTGGTCGGCGCCGTAGGGGATGTGGATCTCGTCTTCGAGGCCGTGCCTGAAGACATCGGCTTGAAAGAGGAGATCCTGGGCTCCTGTTCGGGGGCTGCGCTGCAAGACACGATCATCGTCTCCAATACCTCCTCCCTGCCGATAGAGGGACTCTCCGAGTTCGTCGAAGACCCCGGGCGCTTCTGCGGGATGCACTGGTTCAACCCGCCGGAGTGGACGCCCGGCGTCGAGGTCATACCCGCTGCGGCGACCGAAGGGGAGGTCGTCGAGAGGGTGGTCGCATTTCTGCGCTCTATCGGGAAGCGTCCCGCCGTCGTGGGTGACGGGCCTGGCTTCGTGGCGAACCGCATCCAGAACGCGCTGTTTTTGGAGGCCGTACGGTGCGTCGAGGAGGGGCTCGCCTCCCCGCAGGAGGTCGACGAGGTGGTACGCAGTTGCTTCGGCTTCCGCCTGCCCTTCTTCGGTCCGTTCCAGATCTCCGACATGGCAGGGCTCGACGTGTACGAGAACGTGCTCGACGTACTCCGCGACGGCCTCGGGGAGCGTTTCGAAGCCCCGGAGTCGCTGAGGAGGCTCGTCGAACAGGGGCGTCTGGGCACCAAGAGTGGTGCCGGGTTCCTCACATACACGGACGAGGAGAGGCAGCGGCTGCTCCTCGAACGCGACCGCCGCTACGCCGCCCTGAACGAGTTGCTGAAGGACCTGCCGCCCATCGGCGCGGGATCCGAGGACGGCCCATGATCGACGCTGGCGTCCTCGTTATCGGGGCCGGCGCGATCGGCGGCGTGACGGCGGCGAAGATGAAGGGCGGGGTGAAGCACGTAAGCGTCATCGACGCCAACACAGAGCACGTCGAGGCGATGCGGGATCCAGGGCTCCTCCTCGACGACCTCGGCGAGGAGCGCCGCGTACCCCTAGACGCCCACGCCGACCCCTCAGACCTCGAAGGTCCCTTCGATTTCGCCCTCGTGACCCTGAAGGCGCCCCATCTCGAAGACGCTCTGGGACCTCTCGTGGAGCGTGATGTGGCACGGACGTTCGTCTCCTTGGGGAACGGGCTCGTGCAGGACCGCATAGCCGCGATCGTCGGAAACGACAACCTCGTCGTGGGGACCGTGGAGTGGGGGGCGACGAATCTTGGAGCCGGCCATCTGGCGCAGACGACGCGGGCGCCGTTCGTGATCGGGGAGCCCGATGGCGAGACGAGGGAGCGGACCCGCCTGCTCGCAGAAGCGCTCGGAACGGCAGCCGACGTGCGGATCACGCAGAACATCAGCGGCCAGGTGTGGTCGAAGCTTCTCGTCAACAGCGCCTTCTCCGGCCTCGGCGCCGTCTCGGGTCTCCTCTACCGCGAGGTCGTCGCCGACCCCTCAGGCAGGGAAGTGGCGCTCGCCCTGTGGCGCGAGGGCTACGACGTCGGGATGGCGCAGGGGATCACACTCGATGAGGTCCTGGGCGTCCCCGCCGATGCGCTCGTCGTGCGCGGTCCAGAAGACCGGCAGCGGGCCGACGAAGCCCTCGAAGTGGCGATGGGCTACGCGGGGGCGACGAAGGCTTCGATGCTCCAGGATCTCGAAAGGGGCGCGAAGACCGAGGTCGACGTCATCAACGGCGGCGTGGTGGAGAGGGGCCGCGAGCACGGTGTTCCGACGCCGTTCAACGAGCGGGTCGCCGAGCTCGTGCACGCGATGGAGCGCGGCGAGCGGAGGCCGGGGCGCGACGTCTTCGAGGAGTTGCGTATTCTCGCAGGCTAGTCCGTCTCCGCGGCGATGATGCCGTCGGCGACCTCGGCGAGGTCAGCCCCGAACACGTCAGGACGCTCGACGAGCGGGTCGAAGGGCTGCCTGGCGACGAAGGCGGCAGCACATCCTGCACGTAAAGCTCCAGCCACGTCCCAGGCGTGGGCCGCGACGAGGCGCATCTCGCGCTCCGCGATGCCGAGCGACCTCGCTGCCATCCTGTAAGGGGCCGGGGCTGGCTTCAGGCGTTTCGCGGTGTCTGCGGAGAGGATTCGCTCGAACCTGCCTGTGAGTCCCGAGTTCTCCATCTGAGCCTCGGCGACCTCCTGCGTCGAGTTGGTCAAGGCGGCGAGACGGAAACCGGCGTCGCGCAGACGGTCGAGGCTCTCAGGGACCTCGTGATGCGGCGGCAGTTTGCGTAGCCCGCCCAGGATCTCCTGTCTATCTTCCTCGGAGACCTCCACGCCCTGCCGCTCTTCTGTCATTCTGAGGGCCGCTGTTGCGGCCTCGCCGAAGGTCGTGTAGGCGTCCGTTATGGTGGCCACAAAGGCGGACTGGAGCATCTGGGTGAACCACAGCTTCCTCACCGCGGCGTCGCCGAAGGCCCGCTCAAAGAGGGGGTCGAGTGCGGCGAGGTCGAGCAGGGTCTCGTTCACGTCGAAGACGCAGACTCTCTTCATCAGGGTTCCTTTCTCTAAAGCAATTCGCCAGGAGAGGTTCAACCTCTCTGTTCAAACGCCTTCAGCGTCTCAGCCTCTGGTCGCCTTAAAACGCAACGGCGGCGCGGCCTTTGAGGCCGAATGCCTCGCGCGCCTCGTCGGGGGTTGCCGGCTCACGGTCGAACATGGCGCCTAAAGCCACGGCCTTCTCGACGAGCTCGGCGTTCGAGTCCGCGCGCTTGCTCCGGCTGACGCGGAGGTTGTCTTCGAGGCCGACTCTCACGTGGCCGCCCAGCATCAGGCACATCGCGGCGAGGTGGTATTCGGCAGGGTAGCCGACGCCGGCAGCTGACCACGTGTAGTCCTCGCCGAAGAGCTCCGTCGCCGTGCGGCGCATGTGCATCAACTGCTCGATCGTGGCCGCGTTCGCACCCATCACGCCGAGGACGAACTGGATGTGCACGGGTGTGTCCAGCAGCCCTCTGCCGAGCAGGTACTTTATGTTGTAGAGGTGCCCGACGTCGTAGGCTTCGAGTTCCGGCTTGGCGCCGGCCTCGCGGAACATCGCGCAGACCCTCTCCATGTCGGCGAAGGTGTTGCGGAAGATGTAGTCGCGGGTGCCTTCGAGGTAGTCTATCTCCCACTCCTCGAAGTCTCCGCCGCGCTCGGCGATGGGGAAGAGGCCGAAGTTGAAGGAGCCCGTGTTGAAGGTCGCCATCTCCGGCTCCAGTTCTGGCAGGACGGCGGCCCTCTCTTCCAGCGTCATCCCCTTCCCGCCGCCCGTGGTTGGCTGCACGATCACATCGCAGCGGTCCTTGATCCCCGATACGACCTCGCGGAAGAGCCCGATGTCCGAGCTGGGTTTTCCGGTCTCGGGCTCGCGGACGTGGAGGTGGACGATGGTAGCCCCGGCCTCGTGCGCCCCTACGGCGGAGGCTATGATCTCCTCCGGCGTTATGGGGATGGCCTCACTCTGCCCGGGTACCGTCATGCCGCCCGTTATGGCTGCGCTGATGATGAACTTCTCCACGCCCCGCTCCCTTCGCTAGAGTCCCCGTCTCCCATACTAGTTACCCACCATGACCCCCGCAAACTCTGCCTGCGCGCTCCGTCACGAATACTCAAAGGACAACGCGGCTATCCTCCGGTTCAGAGGATCAGTTCAGGTAACCGTGGATCAACGGTATGGCGATCGAGCCTTCCCCGACCGCCGAGGCTACCCGCTTGACCGAGCCGTGCCGTACGTCGCCCGTGGCGAACACGCCAGGCATGCTGGTCTCCAGTAGCATCGGTGGACGCTGGAGCGACCATCTACGAGAACCATGCTCGGGGTGCAATACATCCTGCCCCGTGAGTATGAACCCCTTCTCATCACGCGAGACCTCATCGGGCAGCCAGTCTGTGTGCGGTTCGGCGCCGATCAGCACGAACATGGCCGCTGCCGGAACGGTCTGCGTGCGTCTCGAGTCCTGCAGGACGAGACGTTCGAGCCGACCCTCGCCGCCGCCGTCGATCACGCTTGTGTTCAGCCGGATCTCGATGTTCTCGGTCGCCTCAAGCTCGTGGACCAGGTATTCAGACATGCTTGACGAGAGCGAGGAACCCCGCACTACGACCGTGACGCGCGAGGCGTATCTTGAGAGGTGCATGGCGGCCTGGCCCGCGGAATTGCCTCCTCCGACGACGAAGACTTCTTCCCCCTGCGTGGCCTGTGCCTCGGTCACGGCGGCACCGTAGAACACCCCCGTACCTTCCAGGGCTGCGAGGCTGGGGACACCGAGGCGACGGTACGAAACCCCCGTGGCGATTATCACGGCCCTGCCTGAGATCTCGGTACCGTCGGAGAGCGTGATCTCCAACTCCTCTCCTGACCTGCGTAGTCCCGTCGCCTCGCGCGCGAAGTTGAAGGAGGCGCCGAACAACCACGCCTGGGTGTATGCCTGTGCCGCCAGTTCTTGACCGCTGACCCCCCTGGCAAACCCTAGGTAGTTGCGGATGAGCGAGCTGGTTCCAGCCTGACCGCCGAAGGTCTCCTTGTCCACGACAAGGGTATCAAGACCCTCTGAGGCCCCGTAGACGGTCGCTGCCAGCCCCGCAGGCCCCGCTCCAACGACAACAAGGTCGAAGGTGCGTTCCTCCCGCGTTATGTTGACCCCGAATGGGACTATCTTCGCGAAGGCGTCGACCATCTCGGCGTTGGAAGGGTCTACGAGCGCCAGCCTGTCGAACAGGATCACAACGGGCAGGCGGTCAGGGCTCTTGCCCCATCGAGCGAGAATAGTTTTCCCTTCCTCCGAGTCCGCCGCGTGGAATTCGAGCGGCACCCGGCTCCTCGCCCACAGGTCCCTGATCTCGTGCGACCTCCCCGACCATCGCTCTCCGATGAGGCGCAGCGCCACGAACCCTGGACGGTGCACCATCGTCCATTCGTCGAGAAACTCGGTGATGAGCCTGTGGAACGATTCGTCTGGAGAGCGCCAGGGCTTGCTGACGTAGAAGTCCACCTGACCCAGGGCCGTCGCCTGGAGAAGCGGCTCCCTGATGGTGGTGTCCTCCGGTGCGACGAGTAGCGCCCGTCGGGCCGTGGGGAAGAGCTGGTGGGCACGACTGAGAAACTCGGTACCGTTCATACCGGGCATCCACTGGTCGGCGAGCGCGACGGCAACCTCGTCTCCTGCCGCCTTGAGCCGTCGCAGAGCCTCCATGCCAGCCTCGACCGAGGACTCGCACACCACCCTGTAATCTTCGCCGTAGCGCTTTAGAAGCTCCTGCTCGATGCGCGCGAGGACGTCAGGGTCGTCGTCTATCGCCACGAGCACCGGACTGGTGTAGTTCGGCTGATCTATGGTCTTGCCTCCCGTGCACGCCCGGCCTGTCGAGGCAGGTCGGGAAGATCTCTCCCTTCATCGACACTATAGCCGAGCGCTGCGCTTCTCTCAGGCGGTGGCGAAGCGGCCGATGGTGCGCTTCGGACGGACCTCTCCCAGGTCCTCGGCGAAGATGCGGTAGTAGGCGACCTCTTCGCGGGTGCGCAGGGGTGGCTCGACCTCGTAGCGCTCGCGCTCGAACTCCTCCTCGGTGACGCTCTCCTCCATACGTCGTTTGAGGACGGAGGCAGCGCCCGAGCCGTCACCGAACTGGGCCTTCTTGCGCCACAGGAAGTCGTCGGGGAGCCAGCCTTCGAAGGCCAGCCGGAGTAGCCGTTTCTCTTCCTGGCCCTCGCCGGCGAGCTTCCACCCGGCGGGGAGGGAGAGTCCGAGCGAGATCATGTCGAGCTCCAGGAAAGGCACCCGCGCTTCGAGGCCGTGGGCCATGGTTACGCGGTCCGCCCTCTGCAAATTGAGGTCGTGCAACCCCTCGATGGTCCTGACGAGCTCGGCGTGCAGCTCCTCCTCGGTGCGGAAGTCCTCCAGGTACTCGTAGCCCGCGAAGATCTCATCCGCCCCTTCGCCGGTCAGGACGACCTTGACGTGTCTGGCCGTGAACCTGGCGAGGATGTAGTTGGGGACCGCGCTGCGTACGAGCGAGGGGTCGAAGCTCTCGATGATGCGCACTACCTTGGGTAGCACCCCGAGCGCGTCCTCAGCCGTGTAGACGCTCTCGTGGTGCTCTGTGTCCAGATACTCGGCGACGGCGCGGGCGGCCAGGAGGTCGGGGGAGTCTTCGAGGCCAATGGCGAAAGTCTTGAGCCTCTCGCCGCGCCTCTGGTACCAGCGGGCGGCGATGGCCGCGACGAGGCTCGAGTCGAGGCCGCCCGAGAGGAAGACACCAACGGGCACGTCGCCCATCATCTGCCGCTCGACGGTCCTGATGAGACGGTTGCGCACCCTCTCCAGTATCTCGTCCGGGATCCTGACCCCCGGCTCGGACGGCCCTTGGTAGTGTGCGATCTCGTCTTTGGGGGGTACGGGGGCCGCGAACCGAACGAGGCCACCTTCCGGGGTCCAGTAGTGTCCCGGCGGGAAGGACTCGACGTTGGGTTGCCAGTCTTCGTCGAAGGCGCTCATCTCCGAGGCGAAGTGGACGAGGCCGTTTCGACGCGCCCAGTAAAGAGGCTTTATGCCAACAGGATCGCGGGCGGCTATGAAGGTTCCGTCCTCGCCGGCGATCAGGAACGCGTACATACCGAGCAACTCACAGAGGGCGCCCGGGCCGCGCTCGGCGACGAGGCGCAGCGCCACCTCGTTATCCGAGCGGGTGCTCATCTCGCCGTTCACGAGCGACTCCCGGATCTCCTCGTGATTGTAGACTTCGCCGTTGCCGACGAGGTAGAGCTTCCCGTCTGGCGTCACGAGCGGTTGCCTGCCGCCCTCGACGTCAACGATGGAGAGGCGCCTGTGGCCGAGCACGTTCCCTGCGACCTCGATGCGCCCTTCTTCGTCGGGTCCTCTGTGGGCGACGCGAGCCAGCATGCGCGCGGCAGTCTCAGGGTCCATGCCTCTGTATCCGCCGACGATTCCGCACATGTCTCTCTGTTCTCCTCGGGGTCCGGGGCCTTAGTCTCCGTTACCCACGGACTACTGGCCTCCTAGCCCCGGCCGTCTTCGGTGCTCCCCTGTTCAGTCCCCTCGGACTCCGCGGGCTGACGGCGCCGTCTCAGGTCCTGCCAGATGCCGCGGCCAACCAGGAAGAAGGCGAACCCGGCGGCGCAGGCCACGAGGACCCTGAAGATCTTCTCAGCCCCCTCGGGTTGCCCTAGCGCCGAGACGGCGAACGAGAGAAGGAGGGCTATGCTCGACGCGGCGAGGACCGCGGCCATGGAGACCACGGCGACCCTTACCACAAGGCTCAAGCACCCGGAACGCACCCTGCTCCTCTCAGAATTCGACTAGCCTCGTCCATCACCTAACTTTACACCGAGGCGCACGGACAAGGCCGGGGAAAGTTCCCCGGCCCTCCTGTTCTGTACCGGATCTAACCCGGTAAGCCTAGTCGTCCAGTACGAAGGTGACCTCCAGGTTCACCTTGTAGCCCTTGATGTTGCCGTCACTGATCAGGACGTTCATGTCCTTGACCCACGCGCTCTCTACATTGCGCAACGTCTTGTTGGCTCGCGTTATGCCCTCGTTGACGGCCGCCTCGAATCCGTCCGCAGAGGTGGCGCTTATCTCGGTAACGGTGGCTACACTCACGTCGTGCCTCCTTTGCACTAGCCTGTACTTCTTCCCTACCTTATAGACTTCCCATCGGGGCGCCAGATTAAACGCCCCCACCACCTTACAGAGGCCGCGATTCGCCGTATCTACGCGGGATTGCCCGTGGCGACTTGCACTTGACAAAGCCTCTCAAATGTGTAAAATACTAGTTCGGCAAAATCCTATAAAAAGCCTGCATTCCCGCATCCACACAACTTCGAGTCACCGAAGGGCGATGCCCACGCGGTGCGTCTCTTTTTGGGTCACTGGCGTCTGGAAGTGGGAGCGCAGTGCGGGATTTTCGGGACGTAGAGGGTTTATAAGGAGTGAGGAGGAGCGTGATGGAAACAATGGAGACGGTAAACGGGCGGCGCAGTGAGCGTCCTGCGGAGACCCCTGAGCTCATCCCCGGGTACTTCGCCCGCATCGACAAGGGCAACCTCCTGACGCACAGGGAGGAGATAGACCTAAGCAAGCGGGCCAAGGCTGGCGACGATAGGGCGAGAAAGAAGCTGGTCGAGAAGAACCTCAGGCTCGTGGTGAGCGTGGCCAAGAGGTACCGCGGGATGGGGCTACCCTTCGAGGACCTCATCCAGGAGGGCAACGTCGGCCTCATGCGGGCCGTCGAGAAGTTCGACCCTGATCGCGGCTGGAGGTTCTCTACGTACGCTACGTGGTGGATCCGTCAGGCCGTCCAAAGGGCTGTTGCGGACAAGGGCCGTACGATCCGCGTCCCCGTGCATATGGGGGACAAGATCCGGAAGATGGCCCGCGCGTACAACGAGCTCTCCGCCGAACTGAGCCGCGAGCCCACCGACGAGGAGGTCGCCGGGCGTCTGGAGTGGACGGTCGACGAGGTGCTCGACGTCAAGAGCGCCATGCCCGACGCCACGAGCCTCAACCAGACCCTCTCCTCAGATGGCGACGGTTCGGAGCTCGGAGAACTGATCGAGGACGAGCGTGCCTCCGAGGTGGCCGGCACGGTCATCGGCGAGATGGAGGTCGGCTCTCTGAAGGAGGCCGTCCAGAGGCTCCCCGAGCGGCACCGTCACGTCCTCGTGCGGCGCTACGGCCTCGGCAACCGCGACACCGCGACCCTGGCCCAGCTCAGCGAGGAGCTCGGGATCTCCCGCGAGCGCGTCAGGCAGCTGCAGCGCGAGGCCGAGCGTATGCTCGGTAGCGGAGAGCTTGGTATGGTCCTCCGCGGCGCCGCCTAAAGAGGGAACGTCTAGCCACGAGAAGGAGCCCCGTTCGCGGGGCTCTTTTTCTGCTCGGGGCTTTCGAGCGGTTCAGGGTGTCTCGCTAACCGGCTCCGTATGACGGAGCGAGTTCGGCCAGTATGGGGTAGTGGTCGCTCGGGTAGAGACCGGAGGACTCGTCTGCGTCGTGGACGATCCTGTGCGACCCTATCCGGAGGCGTCCCCGAGGGTCTTTCAAGAGGATCCAATCTATCCGCCGCGGACCTCTCTCTGGGTGCGCTTCTCGGTAGTTCGCGCCCCTGAACGCATGGAAGGTGTTCTCGCCTTCCTCGTTGCCCGCTGCGAGGTAGGTGTCGACGAAGCCCGATTCGGTGAAGTTATCGTACGTGGCGTTGCCTGGCCTGCTGTTGAAGTCCCCCGTGACGATAGTAGCGGGATCCGCGCCCGTCTGCCCGGAGATCTCCGCCGCCTTCCTGACGATGAGCTTGCTCCCCTCCCTGCGCGCCAGGGCGCTCACGTGGTCCAGGTGCGTGTTCAGATGGAGGATGAAGAGTTCCGTCCCTGGGATGCTGAAGAGCGCCCAGTTGGCGGAGCGGGCTACCCTCGTCTTCCAGCTCCGCGAGTACTTCCGTGGTGTCTCGGAGAGCCAGAAGCCTCCCGAATCGAGCGGCACGAGGCGTTCGGGATCGAAGAGGATCGCGTTGAAGTCGTGTGGGATGGCGTTGCCGTACTTTGGGCCACGGATCAGTGCATAACGCGCAAGGTGCTTGCGGTATGCGTCGAGGTTGCCGCGCTGGGCCTCTTGGAGCCCGATCAGGTGCGGAGCGTAACGCTCTATGGCCGCCACGTTGAGCGCGGTCCGGTTGCGCCAGGCGTTCCTCTTGCGCATGTCGCGGAACGACCCCCTGACGTTGAAGCTCATCACCCGAATGGCGTCCTGCGAAATATCCTCGACCATCCGTAAGATTGTATCCGGCCGGTCGAGTTCGTCTCGCTTCATGGGCGGGGCGTCCGGGTACTATACTTCGGCCATGATCGGGGAGAAGACTCTGGAGGAGCGGCTGCACTCCGCCCTCGAAGGCAGGCTCGAAGGTTACCTGCGCACCGACGAGGCCTCGCGCGCCCTCTGGTCCACGGACGCCTCCATCTACCTGCGCAGGCCCGTCGGCGTCGTCGTCGCCCGCTCCGAGGAGGACGTGAGGGTCGCCCTCTCGGCGGCCCGTGAGCTCGGGCTCTCCATCACACCGCGCGGCACGGGGACTAGCCTCGCCGGCCAGGCGACCGCGCCCGGGCTCGCCCTCGACGTCTCCGAGATGCGCCGGGCGCTTGAGATAGATCTCGAAGGGCGGCGTTGTGTCGTCGAGCCGGGGCTCGTGCAGGGCGAGCTCAACGCGATGGTCGAGCCGCCC
>CADDZK010000106.1 GCA_902812425.1 Actinomycetota bacterium | reverse complement strand
GTGCGTGGCGACGCGCTCCAGTAGGATGTGGTCCCTCGTAGTGCCCTTGGCTGTAAGCGGGTCGTTTAGAAAAGCTGCCTGGCTGAGAGCCGCCTGGCGAAGCCTGGGGGCGTGCTGAGATGCCGACAAGCGAAGGCATCAGCCGGAGCGTGCTGACTAGCTCAAAATTGCGGAATGCGGGGGAATCGAACCGCCACGGCCGTATCACGGCCGCAAACCGGTTTTGAAGACCGGCCGGGCCACCAGGCCCACGCATTCCGGGTTCAGGGAACCTGGCAGAGTTTATTACATCGCCTGCCTGTGGCGGCGGGTGAGGACCCGCACGTCGCCTGTGCGGCGGGTGACGCCTGCTATGTCCGAGTACTCTAGCCAGGCCTGGGCGTATTTGCGGCTGGTGCCCAGGCTGTCGCGGAGACCGGCCAGGGAGACTTCACCTTCTTCCCTGCAGATGGTCTTTATCTGTTCGAGGATTGAGTCGGCGGCCTCGCGGGCGGCGAAGAGCGAGCCCCCGAGCTCCACAGCGTCTCCACGCTTTACCAGCAAGCGCAACGCCGGGGTAGGACCGGTTGCAGGAGGTTCCGCACCTGTCTCTCGCAGCGCTTCCAGCAACTCCCCGGCCTCGCGCTCGAGCTCTGGCGGCATCCCGTACTCCTCCTGCGGGAGGCTTACGCCGGACTCGGTCAGCAGAACTGCTTCCATATCGGCGAGCAGGGCGTTTGCGAGACGGGGTGAGAGGCCGGTCGCAGTACGGGCCTCGGCGACGGTTAGCTCGGGGCTCTCGGGATGCTCTTCTGCCCGGCGTTTCAGCGCTTCGATAAGACGGTCCCTCGCCGCGGCGACTTCGTCTGCCGGGGCGTGCATCTCCCCTACGGTCTCTACGTGGGCGTCTATCTGCGCCGCGCGGGAGACTTCTTCCGCGGTGAGCCCGAGTACCAGAGAGAGTTCCTCCGTGGTCATGCCTTCGCGGGGCTTGCGCGCCAGCGCGAGGGGGACCGCGTTCGTCGCGTCGCCGCTTTCGAGGGCTTCGAGCCACGAGAGATCGGGGCGGCGGCCCGCTGCGGAAGGGTCGAGCACGGTGCCTCCGCCGACCGTGACCCCATCCATCGAGCGCAGCACGAAGCGGTCGCCGCGGAGCGCCACGAACGGCTCGTCGAGCCTCAGGCGGGCGAGGGCGCGGGTGCCGGGCTGGATCTCCTCCCTGTCCATCAGCCTGAGGCGGGCGTTCGTGGAGCGCGTCCCGTGGTGCAGCCGTACCCTGGTGTTGTGGGCCAGCGGTCTCGCGCTCTCGAGGAGGCGAACGCGGGCGCCGAGGTCGCGACCCGCAGGGACGGGACGGGAGAGCAGTACGTCGCCGGCTTCGATCTCCGAGATCTCGACGCCCGTCAGATCCAGCGCCGTGCGCGCCCCCGCGTGGGCGACCTTTGCAGGGCGCCCGTGGTTCTGCACGCCGCGCACGCGCGGGCGCCTGCCCGCAGTGGTGAAGAGTACGTCGCCGGGACGAATCTCTCCGCTCCACAACGTCCCCGTCACCACGACCCCTATACCCTTGAGCACGAACGAGCGGTCGACGGGCAATCGGGTCAGGTCATCGCGCCGGCGCTCCACCTTCTCACCGGCGAGCGCATCGAGCGCCCGCAGTAGCTTCCCGACGCCCTCGCCGGTCGCGCCGCTCACGCGGACTATCGGGGCGTCCAGGCCTCTCGAATCGAGCAGTTCATCGACCTCAAGCGCGGCGAGCTCCACCGTCTCCTCGTCTACGGCATCGACCTTCGAGAGCGCGACGACCCCCTGCTCGACGCCGAGAATCCGAAGGATGTCGAGGTGCTCCACCGTCTGGGGCATGACGCCGTCGTCGGCGGCGACCACGAGCATGAAGGCGTCGATACCTGTGGCCCCTGAGACCATGTTCTTCACGAAGCGCTCGTGTCCCGGCACATCCACCAGGCTGGCCCGCCGCCCGCTCGGGAGGTTGAGCTCAGCGTATCCTGGCACGATGGAGATCCCCCGCCGGTGCTCCTCCTCGAGGCGGTCGGTATCCGTGCCCGTCATGTAGCGAACGAGCGTCGTCTTGCCGTGGTCCACGTGCCCCGCCGTCCCTATGGTCAGGGCTATCCTGTGCTCGCCTGCCTTACGCATCTCTGAGAGCCCGCACTACGGCCTCCTCATCCCCAGGCAAAAGCGTCCGTACGTCCAGCCACAGCCGGCCTTCACTGATGCGCCCGATCACCGGCGGGTCTGCGGAACGTAGTTCCTCGGCCAGCTCCTCCGGCTCTCTCCCTCCGAGTCGCACGGCGAAGGAAGGTATCTCGTAGGTGGGCAGCGTACCGCCGCCGCTCCGGGCCACAGAAGGTGCAACGTCCACCTCCAGTCCAGGCGAGTCCTGCCTCAACTCCTCGGCGATGCGGCCGGCCCTCTCCTCTAGCTCCGGAGCCGGAGTCTGCAACATACGGAGAGTCGGCAGATCTTCTTCTGCGGTTCCCTCCAGATAGGCGTCCAGGGTCGCTTCGAGGGCGGCGAGGCAGAGCTTGTCGGCGCGGAGGGCGCGGGCGAGGGGATGGCGGCGCATCGCGGAGATAGAGCGCCACGCCCCTACCGCGATCCCCGCCTGCGGCCCGCCGAGGAGCTTGTCGCCGGAGAAGATAGCAAGCTCCGCCCCGTCACGCACGGCGTCCTGCACGCGCGGCTCGCCGCCCACGGGCAAGAGCGCGCCGCTGCCCACGTCGGCGATGACGGGCAGACCGAGGGTGGTTAGCTCGGCGATCCCGACCGACTCAGTAAAGCCCACGGTCTCGAAGTTGGAAGGGTGGACCCAGAGGATCGCGCGGGTACTCTCGTTCATGGCGCTCTCGTAATCGGCGAGCCTGGTGCGGTTCGTGGTTCCGACCTCCCTGAGGCGCGCGCCCGAGAGGGCCAGTACTTCGGGAATACGGAAGCCGCCCCCGATCTCTATGAGCTGGCCGCGCGAGACAATCACCTCGGGCGCTTCGGAACTCTCCGATGCGACGACCGCCGCGAGCGCGAGGAGCGTCGCCCCCGCGCAGTTGTTGACGACGAGTGCGTCCTCGGCGCCGGTTAGCGCCTTGAGGAGCGGTACCGCGTGGTCGTAGCGCGAGCCTCGCTCGCCGGAGCGAAGGTCGTACTCCAGGTTGGAGTAGCGGGTGGCGGCCTCGTATGCGGCCAGAGCGGCCCGCTCCGAGAGGACCGAGCGCCCTAGGTTGGTGTGCAGTATCACGCCGGTGGCGTTGACGACGCGCCTGGGGCCCCTTCCCGAGAGGAGCGTCCGGGCTGCTTCTGCGACGGCCTCCTCGGAGATCTGTGGGCCTTCGCCGGCCACTATCTGCCGCCGCAAGCCGTCGAGCGCCTCGCGGATGGCCGCCGTCGCTGAGGCCCTGCCGTAACGACCGGCGAGCGTCTGTCCGGAAGGGTCGCGCATCACGGCGTCCACCGCCGGGAGACTCCTGAGCAGCTCCCTTTTCCCCGTCTCCATCATGCGCGGCTCAGTATAACCCGCGCTACTCGCGAGGGACTTGGGGTACGGATGCTGTGCTAAACTTGCGCCGTCGAAGCTCGGGAGAAGGATGCTGCTTTTGGGCCAGGGGAACACCAAATTCGTGCTCGGGGCGACCGTCGGGGCCGTGGGCGGGTTCGCCGTTGGGGCCTTCGTGAGTACGCCGACGGCCCGCTCGGCCCGCCAGTCGGCGCTCGGAGGTATAGACTCCTCCGCGCGTTTTCTGGGCAGGACGGTCGTCAGGGCGGTGGATGGGCTGGGCTCCGCCCTCGAATCCGCCTACACCCGCGTCCGCGGCCGGGAGAAGTACCTCGAACACGAGATCGACGAGCTCAGGGAGCAGATCGCGCGCCTGCAGCAGCGTATGGACTGAAGAAGTAGTCCCTAGCTCCGCCCTCCGAAGAAGCGCCTGAGCCAGTCGGGCAGGCCCGCTCCCTCTTCGGTGGCCCGCTTGTAGTCGGTGAGGTCGTCCGGGTGAACGGGGACGCCTGACTCGCCGAGGAGGGCGCGGGCGTCCTCGAGACGCGCCTCGGGCGTCCCTTCCGAGAACGTGGCCTCGACCAGATAGTTGCCGTTCCAGCGCACGCGGTAGATGCGAAGGCCCGAGAGCTCTTCTTCCGTGAAGCGACGGTCGAGGTCTGAGGCTGCGGCGCGGGCCTCCTCTTCGCGGGCGAACTCGTAGCCTAAAGAAGAGGAGCGCCAACTCTCTTCCATCTCAGGGCGTCCCTAGCCTCGACATCCAGAGCCCTGGGTCCCTGACCTCGGCGAGCGAGGGCAGGTTCTCCGGCCTCTCCCAGATACGGTTGAGGCCCTCCATCCCCTGACGCCTGACCACGGCGTCGGCGAAGCTCTCGCCGAGCCTGTACTGCTCCAGCTTGACGTCGAGGCCGGTCAGCCTGAAGACGGCGGTCTCGAAGGGCGGTCGGTGCGCCCTGCTCCTCGCCATCCTGTCCTTCAGGTGCTCGTAGTGCGGCACGAGACCCTTGCCCACGTGGTGCATCACGTAGTCGGAATAGCCCTCTATCACCGACATGGTCGCCTGCATTCTGTCGAAGGACTCGCGCTGGGAGCTGCTCATCAGCAGCTCCACGGACCGGCCGCCGGTCTTCAGGTTCCCCGAGAGGCGTTGCAGAGTCTCGCGCAGCCCGAGCCGCTCGGCGAGCGGTGAGATCAGGCTCTCCAGAAGCTCCCCGAGGTGTACGCGCAGCCAGGGATAGCCCTCGAACTGCAGCGCGTGGGTCATCTCGTGCAACACGATCCAGAGCCGGAGCCCGTCGACGGGCACCCCGAGCCTCCCTGCCGCCGAGACTATGTTGCCGTCGAGGAAGAAGACCTTGCCGGGCTCCTCCTCCCGCCCCGGCGTAAGGAGCGGCCCCGTATCGTACTGGCCGAGGACACGTGAGGAGAGGAACCCGAGCAGGAGTCCTACCTGGCCCGTCAGCGTAACGCCCCCCACCGCCCAGGTGAGGTCGCCAGCGCCGGCTGCTGCGCGCTGCACGACGGGCTCCATCAGCCTTCCGAAGCCCTCGATGTTGAAGTCGATCCACTCCGCCCTGCCGGCGATCCTGAGCTGGCGGCCGCTCGGCGGTCCCTGGGGAAGCTCGATCCCCGTGAAGTGCGAGAGCGGTTCGAGGGTCGCCTGTACGGCGCCCGCGTAGTCGAAGTCGCCCGCGGGCCCCCGCTCCGTGCGGGAGGCCAGCGTCACGGCTATAGTCCGCGCCGCGCCCCAGGAGATCATCTGCTGCCTCTCACGAAGTACGACATACGTTGAGTATATACGCTGCTGGGGTCCCCGGGTCGTGTGGGATTGTCAGGTGGGCATCCGCGGGTTATATTTGTCCCATGCTAGGAGTCGGTCCCCAGGAGATGCTCGTCATCGGTCTGATCGTGCTCATCATCTTCGGCCCCGGCTCCCTCCCCAAGATGGCCCGCGACCTGGGCCACTTCGTGGCCGAGGCCCGCCGCGCCATAGACGACTTCAAGGAAGAGATCACCGCAGCCGGCGAAGACGACGAGGACGAAGACAAGTAGCTAATCAGCACGCCGCCTCCCTCCGCAGGCGACTCTCAGCACTTCAGCTAGACGTCCCAATGCGCAGCCCCGAGCGTAGAACCCAACCGCCTCGGGCAGCGATTCCTTGTGGGCAGAAGGCTGACAAGCGAGGCGCCGCCGTGGCGCGCTGACAAGGCGCCAACGGCGCCGTGCTGATTAGCTCTCTTCTGGAACGTAAAGGGCGCGCTCCAGTGGGTTCTCGTGGTGGCTCCAGCCGCCGGGGCTGACGTTCATCGTGGTCTCGACGTACATGGCCGCCCTCGCGTCGAGGTTATCTACGAGGTGGACGAGCAGGGCTTCGAGCGTCTTGGGACGCTCGGGGGATCCGTACTCGGTCTCGCCCTGGTGCGAGAGCAGGACGTGCGAGAGCCTCAGGCGCAGCCCCTCAGGGAACTCAGGGAGGGTGGCGACGTAAGAGGCCACGAGGCGTTCTCCAAGCACCACGTGGCCTAGCAGACGGCCCTCCGTGGTATACGCGAAGGTCCCCCTGTCCCACGACAGCTCGCGCACCTTGCCCACATCGTGGAAGATCGCGCCGAAGACGAGCAGGTCGCGGTCGACGGGGTAGAGTTCTGCCAGCTCGCGGGCGATCTTCAGGCAGCTGACGGAGTGCTCGAGGAGGCCCCCGATCCTGGCGTGGTGCATCGACTTGGCCGCCGGGGCCGCGCAGAAAGCCTTCCAGAAATCCTCGTCCAAGACCATCTTCTCGAAGAGGGCCCTCAAGTGCTCGTTCTCCAGGTCCTGCCCTGCGCGCTCGAGCTCGGCTGCGAGGAGGTGCCGGTCCATCTCCGTCTCCGGCAGGTAGTCTTCCTCGGAGACGTCCTCGGGTCTCAGGATGCGCAACTGCTCCAGCTTCACCTGCAGGGTACCGCGGTACTCGTGGGTGTGTCCCTCGACGTCCACGTAGACAGGGTCGGGCGGATCGTTGAGGAACTCCTCGGGGAGCTTGCCCCACATGCGGGCGTCGACCGAGCCCGTGCGGTCGACCAGCTTCAGCGAGAGATACGGCACGCCGCGGCTGTCCTTGCGGACCGTAGTGTCCGTGGCAAGGAAGCTGGCGCGCAACCTGGAGCCGGGCTCCAGATCGCGCGCCCAGAACTTCTCTTTGTTCAGAGGTGTTCCCCTTCTAGTATTACCCCTTCACCGCTCCCGCCGTCAGCCCGGAGACGATGCGGCGCTGGAAGATCAGGACCAGTATCACGAGCGGTATCGTAACGACCACGGCGCCCGCGGCCTGCGAACCGTAGTCGATCGTATAGACCGTGGCGAAGTTCGGGATCACGACCGTCACGGGGTAGTGGGCGGCGTCGAAGATGAACGTGTTGGCGAACAGGAACTCGTTCCAGGCGAAGATGAACGTCAGGATCGCCGTCGTGAACACGCCAGGCGCCGCAAGCGGCACGATGACCTTCCGGAAGGCCTGCAGCGTCGTCGCTCCGTCAACCTTAGCGGCCTCTTCGAGATCGCGCGGCAGCTCCTTGAAGAAGGCTACGAGGATCCAGATCGTCAGCGGCAGCGCGAACACCGTGTCAGGGATGATCATGGCCCAGTAGGTGTTTATGATGCCGACCGCCGTGAACTGTATGAACAGGGGGGCAATGATGGCCACCGCAGGGAAGAAGCTGATCGCCAGGATCAGCGTCATTATCGAGCTCTTGAAGCGGAAGCGCAGCCTCGCTATCGCGTAGGCACAGATGGCGCCGAAGAAAAGGCAGATCACCGTCGTCGTCCCGGCGACGATCACGCTGTTCCGCAGCGCCTTTATGAAGTCAGGATTACCGAAAACGGTGTTGTAGCTGGTTGAGGTCGGCGGCGCAGTTAGCGTGACCAGCGGCGAAGCGAGGAGGTCGCTCTTGGTGGTAATGCTCATTCTGAATACCCACAGTAGTGGAAAGAGGCTCACCAGCACGAAAAGCACCAGAAATATGTAGAACAGCACCAGGTTGCGGGAGCTGCGTCCGGTCGCCCCCTTTGTGGTCGTTGTAGTCGTTGCGCTAGCCATCCTCTACTCCTCCGTCCCGGTCTGCATGCCAAACACCTTGATGAAGATGAGGGCGATCAGGAACGCCGTCACGAAGATGAAGACCGCCGCAGCGTTTCCCTGCGGGAAGAGCAACTGGCTGATCCTCACGCTCTTGAACACGAACGTGCTCAGAGACTCGAGCTGCTGTCCGCTCATCACCCAGAACAGGTCATAGACGCGATATGCGTCAAGCGTCCTGAAAAGCACAGCCACCAGTATCGTCGACTTCAGGAGCGGCAGGGTGATACGGAAGAAGCGCTGCGTCACGTTAGCCCCGTCGACCCTCGCCGCCTCGTAGACCTCGCCCGGGATGGTCTGCAGGCCTGCCAGAAGCAAGAGAGCCATGAAAGGCGTCGTCTTCCAGACGTCAACAAGGGTGGCCCCGATCAGCATCAGCGTATTGCTTGAGAGTATCGGATTGCTGATCAGGCCGATGGCCTTCGCCGCCTCGTCGATGATGCCGATTTGATCCTGGAACATAAGCCGCCACATCACCGCGGAGATGACCGTGGGGAAGGCCCAGGGCACGAGGACCGCCGCCCGCACGAGCCCTCTGCCCCTGAAGGCGCGATTGATCGCCAGCGCGATGCCTAGTCCGATAATGAACTCGAGGGTCACGCTCGCCACGGTGAAGATCAGAGTATTCTTGAGGCCGTCCAGGAAGTCCGGGTTCTTGAACATCTCGATGTAATTCTCGAGACCGACGAACGAGCCGAAGCCGGTGATGGTCGAGTCGGTAACGCTCAAGAGGACAGAGTACGCGATCGGGAAGAAGGCTATGGCCACGATGATAATCAGCGCCGGCAGGACCATATAGTAGGCCATGCGGCGCTCGGGATTGCCGAACTCCTGCCTGAACCAGCCGCCCCTTCGCTTCTTCTCTTCACTCTTTACTCTTGAGACACTCTCTCTATCGGAGCTCGTCACACCTCACCTCGCTTTTTTCGGCCCCCGGCGGACGCGCCCGCCGGGGGTGTGCTCCGTAGCTAAGATCCCTGTTGGATGATACGCTCCAGGTTGCTCTGAAGCGTCTTTACGGCCTTCTCGGGGGAAACGTCACCCTTGAGCGAGGCGTTGAACTGGTCCTGCATCTCCAGTGACATGTCCGAGTAGTATGGGGAGACAGGACGCGCGTGGGTGTGCCGTATAGCCGGGGATCCCTGTGCGACCGGCGGTAGCTTCTTTATATCCGGATCGGATAGGAGGGCGGTCCGGGTCGGCAGTACCGTGGCTTTGACCGCCCTGAACTTCATTTGCTCGGGCGCAGTCATGAACTTGATGAACTCCCACGCTTCGTCCTGCATGTCCGAGTTCGCATTGATGAGCATGTCCCACCCACCGAGACAGCTGGCTAGCTCATTTCCGTCGTCCACCGGCAGCGGCCCCATTCCCACCTGATCTGGCTTGACCTTCGGGTAGTCTGAAGTGCCGGCCAACGCGTACATATACGGCCAGTTCCGGGCGAAGACGCTGGTGCCGTTCATGAAGGCAGGGTCCGTCTGCGACTCTTGGTAGGTGGAGACGGCCTGCGGCGCTGCGCCGCTCGAAATCATGCTGGCCTCGGTGGCCAACCCAGCGGCCGCCTCGGGACTGTCTATGATGACTTTGTTCGGGTCATTCGGGTCGAGCACGTCCCCGCCGTGGGTCCAGATATACTCCAGGCCGTTGCACACCCCGCCCTCGTACTGGTCCCCCTGGAAGACGAAGCCGTACTTGACGCCCTGATCCTGCACGACCTTGTTGGCCATCTCCTTGAGCTCAGCCCACGTTTTGGGGGGTTCCGAGAAGCCGGATTTTTCGAGGAGGTCTTTGCGATGGTAGAGCATCCCGGCGTCCGTGTACCACGGGACCCCGTAGACCTTGCCCTGGTAAGTGACGGAGGCCAAGGGGGCTTCGAGGAACTTCCCCTGCTCGCTCTTGGGGAATTTGTCGGTCAGGTCCGCGATCCAGCCGTTGGCCGCGAGCTGCGCCGGCCAGATCACGTCTCCGCCGATCACGTCTATGTCACTACTTTGTGCCTGAAACTCGGTTCTAAGCTTGTCGAAGTACTGCCCCGTATCGGCCGGCATCACCCTGTGGGTGACCTTGAAGCCCTTGTTCTGGTCGTTGAACCGCTTGATGAGCGTTGCCATGGTGCCCTGTGCGTCGTCGGGCCCCATGCTAAAGATCAGCTCTCCTGATCCTCCGCCGCCGCCACCGCAACCGGTCGCCCCCAACACAGCCGCCCCGGCTAGGCCAGCGCCGCTCATCTTCAGGAAGTCCCTCCGGTTGAACTTCCTCCCTGACTTGCCCCGAAGTGTCTCGCTCCGCCTCGTCACATTCACCCATCCTTTCCCTGTTTAGGGTGGTTGCTATTCCTGCAATGAATCCCGGGTACGAAGCGGGGCACGTTGCCCGCATAGTGCAGCCCGCACAAGGCTCTGACCCCTCTCTAGAAGATTGCCTTCTCCGTCTCGGGATCGAAGAGATGCACCTTGCTGGAATCGATGACCAGGCGCATCTTATCGGCCTCCTTCGCGGTGCTTTCGGCCGCCACCCTAGCGACCATCATGTCGCCGGACTCGTCGGACGTGCCCCCTTCTGCCCCATCCCCCTCTTCGGGCGCTTCGTCGTCCGTCATCTCCGAGAGGCTATCCAGGTGGGCGGCCTGCTCCTTGGGCACCTCGAAGTAAACGTACTTCTCGGAGCCCATGCTCTCTATGACCTGGGGCTCGATATCCATCGTGTTCGCGCCTTCCGATCCGCCGATGGCCTCAGCCGCCTCGGTCCCGGCATCCTCTATATGCTCGGGCCTGATGCCAAGGATCACGTCCTTGCCGGTGAAGGCCTCGGGATCGTATCCTTTCTCCTTTGCCCTGCCCAGCTCTTCCTGGGTCAGATGCAGGCGCGTCTTGCCGAAGACCACGTCGTGGCCGCCGTTCTGCCTCTCCAAGCGTGCCACGATGAAGTTCATGGCCGGGCTCCCGATAAAGCCCGCCACGAAGACATTGTCCGGCTGGTCGTACATGATCTGGGGGGTCGCTATCTGCTGCACCCTGCCGTCCTTGAGGACGACGATCCTGTCCGCCATCGTCATGGCCTCGGTCTGGTCGTGGGTGACGTATATGGTCGTGGTGCCGATCCTGTTGTGCAGCTTGGCTATCTCCGTCCTCATCTGCACCCTGAGCTTGGCGTCGAGGTTCGAGAGGGGCTCGTCCATGAGGAACGCCTTCGGCTCGCGGACGATAGCCCGGCCCAGGGCCACCCGCTGCCTCTGGCCACCCGAGAGGGCCTTCGGCTTCCTGTCGAGGAAACGCTCGATCGAGAGTATCCTCGCGGCCTCCTCCACCCTGCGAGAGATCTCCGACTTGTCCATCTTCCTGAGCTTGAGCGCGAAGCCCATGTTCTCCCGCACGTTCATGTGCGGATAGAGGGCGTAGTTCTGGAAGACCATCGCTATGTCGCGCTGGCGCGGCGGTAGGTCGTTTACGACTTGATCCCCTATAAAGACTTTGCCACCGCTTATGTCCTCGAGACCGGCGATCATACGCAGGGCCGTGGACTTCCCGCAACCGGATGGTCCGACGAAGACGACGAACTCTCCGTCTGGGATATCCAGGTTCATCTTGTCTACGGCGATCACGTCCTCGCCGAAGACTTTCGTAACCTCCTCAAGGGTTACTTCGGCCATCCGACTTCCTCCTTCCGGCTATCCCAAACGGCTCCGTCGCCCAGGATTCCCTCATTACCTTTCGGGTTCTTCCACCCCTATACCTGGCTATATTCTACCTAATATTGGCCCGGCCCGTGCAAGTCGTATTTTTGCTTGACCTTGAGTATGCGCCCGACGGACTCCCGGATCTGCTCGCGCGGTATCTCGCCCGACTCGATGGCTGCCACGATGGCGTCGTAGGCGTCGGCCTGCTGCTCTGGAGGACTGGAGATTATGAGGAGGTCAGCCCCCGCTCTGACCGCCCCGACGGCAGCCCGGGCCACTGACCCTCCGCCCGTAGCC